>JACDGI010000942.1 GCA_013821665.1 Anaerolineae bacterium | reverse complement strand
ATTTTGAAGTCAGGAAATATCCAAACCTTAGCCATGTCATTGGTAAGTCAAAGACGAAATATGATGGTTGCCGTAGAGTTTAACCACTCCTCCGATACTGCGCGGGTGGAATACCGATTTCTCGCTTGAAGGCTTTGCGAAAGGCCGCTTCTGACTGGTAGCCCAGTAGATCGGCAATGGTTTCCATTCGGACTTCGTTTTTAAGTAAACGAGTCGCCCTGAGCATACGCCAGCGTGTGAGGTAGGTCATGGGCGGTTCTCCGACCAGTTCGGTGAAGCGGGCCGAGAAGGCCGAACGCGAAAGTGCCGCCGCCTCTGCCAGTTCTTGAACCTTCCACTGCCGTTCAGGTGATTGATGAATCAGGCCAAGTGCTGCACTGATCGGTTGGTCGTGCAGCGCGCCGATCCAGCCAACGGACGCTTCGCCTTGTTGGGCGATCCACAGCCGGATGACTTGAATAAAGAGCAGTTCGGTCAAGCGTTTCAGCATGACTTCTGCGCCGGGCTGCTGTGAAGCCGATTCACGGGCGATCAAACGGATCATATCCGCGAAGCCTTGCTCCAAATGCCCTTGCGCCCCGTGAATATGGATGAGTTTGGGCAGATGGTTTAGCAGCGGGAAATCATGTGGATACTCGAAATGGAAAGCGCCACAAAGCAGGAGCAGCTTGGGTTCCTCTCCTTCGCTGTAGTCAACTTGATGTCCACGCTGCGGGTTATAGTCCAGATGTACCAAGCGGGTAAGCGGTGACATTGGATCATCGTAGAGCGAATGCGGATGCCCTGTTGGAAACAGTACAACATCACCATCCTCAAGCCGTATTGGCTTGTCCTCTCCTTCGACTTGCAAATAGGCTCGACCAGAGCTAATGACATGGAACATGCTGTCTTTGGTCGCTGCAAACTCATAGCGCCAAGGTGGTACAAGCTCGCGGCGTGAAGATAGCCAGCCATTGAGTTCAAGTGTATTCAACACATCCGTTAGCACATCCATACGCGACTCCAATTTGGACGATCTGACATATATTCAGAACATTGTGTCATAGATTGTCTGTGGGAACAAGTGTACTATGGAACATATGTCTTAAAAGGAGCTAAACATGGATCACAATTACACCACTACCTTTTTGGTAGACCAAAGCCCAGAAGAAGCCTTTGCTGGCATCAATAATGTTCGTGGTTGGTGGTCAGAAGAAGTTGAAGGTGATACCACCAAACCCGGTGCCGAGTTTAAGTACCACTACAAAGATGTTCACCGTGCCACATTCAAAATCACCGAGTCAGTGCCCGGCAAGAAAGTCGTTTGGCATGTTATGGACAATTACTTTAACTTTGTCGGCGACAAAAATGAGTGGGTTGGTAACGATATGGTCTTTGAAATTGCCAACAAGGGTAACCAAACGGAAGTTCACTTTACCCAAGTTGGGCTTGTGCCTGAATATGAGTGTTACGAAGTTTGCTCGAACGCGTGGGGATCATACATCAGCCAAAGTTTGCGTGACCTGATTTCGACTGGCAAAGGGCAGCCAAACCCGATAGAAGCCGTTGTTAATCAGGCTCAGCAAATGAGCGAACAAAATTACAGCACTGTCTTTACGGTAAATCAAACGCCCGAAGAAGTCTTTGCTGCCGTTAACAATGTTCGCGGTTGGTGGTCAGGTGAGATTGAGGGGAGCACAGACAAACTCGGTGCTGAGTTTGTGTACCAGTACCAAGATGTTCACCGCAGCGTGCAGAAAATCACTGAATTTGTACCGAATAAGAAAGTCGTGTGGCATGTCACCGACAGCCAGCTTAATTTCATAGCCGATAAGAGCGAGTGGACAGGCACCGATATTATCTTTGAGATTAGCCAGAAGGACGATAAGACTGAACTTCGCTTCACACACGCCGGTTTGGTACCAGCCATCGAATGTTTCGGTACGTGTTCAAATGTGTGGGGCTTTTATATTAATGTCAGTTTGCGGAGCTTGATTACGCACGGTAAAGGCCAGCCCGAAAAAGTATGGTAGAGCAGTGCGAAAAGAAGCGGATAGAAAAATTCTCCGCTCCGATTAAGCTGATCGCCATTTAAGCGGGCAAAAAATATGGCGGAGTAAGCGACTTGACCGAATGGCAAGGCTGAGGAAGTTTATTCCGCCACTTAAAGTCAGAATCGATTCAAAGCCGTTAGTGAATGTCCAGTACCTTAGCAATATCGTCGGCATGAGCGCGTTCATGGTCGGCCATCACCCGCATAATCTCAGCCACACTGAGGATGCGCCCAGAACCATGCCGCCCTCGCTTTTCCAGTGTGTCATCATCCAAAGTATCCAGCCAAGCCTCACGTTCGGTAAAACTCTCAGCAAGCCCTTTTCGTACAGCATCCATCGTTGTATCGGCGCGTTTTTCCACCGAACGTCGGTTGTAGCGTTCCAGATCGAAGTCCGCCGGAATAAGATCTTCCCCACGGGCAATCGCCATCGCCGTGTTGGTTTGCCCTTTATCGCTAATCATCAGGTGGATAGCAAGCTGCCCGACCGTCCACGCCGCGCCCTCGGTATAAACCTGCGTATCCCAGCGCTCACCCACCTGATCCAGTACATGGTTCAGATGTTGTCGGCTTTCGGCCAGCGCTGCTTTGAGTTCCTGACTGTGTTGAGA
>JACDGI010000154.1 GCA_013821665.1 Anaerolineae bacterium | reverse complement strand
GACTATAGCCAGCATTTTTGCAGGCAACAGTTATGGCTACTCTGAAATCATTTATCGAGAGTGTGTGGGCTAAAAATTCATGTCCCGTTTCAGCATCCCATAGCGACATCCCTTGGATATTGCATTCGGATTTCAACAGCGCAACCCCACGTTTGTCGAGGGTATACAAGGTTGGACTCCAACCCGCATACACGGGTAAGAAATGACGGACGAGGAACCCGTGCTGATAGAGATGTGACAAACGGTATTGTGCAGTGCTTTTCGAACCAAAGAAAAGCGCCTGGACATGATCCTGTCGGAGGATACGGTAATCAGCAACTGCCTTGAGAATTTCAACGTCACGCACTGTCAGTCGCATTGTGGGCGGACTGTCACTACGGCGGGATCGGCGCAATCGTTTCTTTTCAAACATGAATAGGTTCGCTCCAATTGGCTAGACATCCCTTTACTTCACAACAATACAAATCGATACTTTGGATGTTATCTTTAGATGAACAGTCTCGAGGAAAGCCCCTTGTGCATCAATAACATAAGGGGGTTGATGGATCTATTCAAAATCGACGATGTCATCTGACATACCAGCTACATTATTTGATTTAGCATAACGATCAGAAAGCCAAGCCAATATCTCCTCGCGGGATTTAGGGGTGTAATGGTCGCGTGAAAGTCGCCGTAGATATGCCTCACGCTCTTGAGCGCGGCTTAAAGGGGTATTTTTAGTCGGTGGTGGTAAAGTTTTAAGAGAAAAGGCTGGAAGACTCTGTGTTTTATAGCGGGTTGTAATGGCCGCCTCGTATTTATTGAGGTGCATCAGATGTTCAGCATCAAAATCGGGAGCTACATAGGGTGCTAAGAGCTTGGCATCTTCAAGCCCCGTCTGAAACGTAATCATTGTTCCAACATTGCCCATCAGGGCATCAAGGACACCACCTGTAAGTTGCTTCAGGTACTGGTTAGCTGTGGTCAGCGACACGTTGTTTTTACGTGACTCAGAGAGCAGCGTGTCAAAAGTGGTCGTCACAAAATGCTGCACCTCATCCACATACAAGTAAAACATCTCGGTATCTTTTGAACGCAACATCATGGTTTGCTGAAGCTGCGTAAGCATAATCAACCCCAAAAGATGCTGTTCTCGTATCGGGATTCGGGCTTCATTCGCCTTTAGCGACACGAGCAGGATCTTGTTCTGGGCAACCAAAGATGAAAAATCGAGGGTGTCTGGGTGACAAAGGATTGGATAGAGAACGCTGTTACTGTACAACGACCGCAATCGCCATAATACAGGACGAATAATTTGCTCATGGCTGTTAGGTAGTGCGGTGAAGCGTTCCCAGAATTCTAGCGCCGCCACATTCGTGAGACTTGTCACTAAATGATCTCGGTAGTCTTCATCTCTTAAAAGCTTTCCCACATCCCGAATAGTGGGCTGGTCTGCATGGAGAAGGGTCACCAAACAGGCAGACATTGTATCTGCAACCGTAGGAGTACTCGAAAAATCATATAACCGATCCAAAACACCCATCAGTTGCCCTGCGGCGTTGCCATGATCGAATCCTTCAGGTACAGAAAGGAGATTTAGAGGAGCAGGGTACATCTCGTCTGCAAGATCGAGAACAATTACGTCTTTTTCTCGTTGCCATGGAATACTGTAGCGCAAAACGTCACTTACAAGTTGTCCATGCGGATCGATTAAAGCAACACCTTTCCCGTCCCTAATATCTTGATCAATCAAGTGATGCATGAGGTTCGTTTTGCCAACCCCTGTTTTGCCGATAATGCTGATATGCCCACTGCGATCTGGAAGAAAGACCCATTCTTCACGTCCAGCATACTTATTTATGCCTAAGCACACGCCTTCAAGTTTGCCGCGAAGAGCGGTGGGGATTCGCACATTAGCGTATGACCATCCAATAGTCGGAGCGGTGAATTCTTCGTGGGGCAAATGCCACAGTGCAGCAATCTCTCTTGCTTCCAGAATAAGATCAATCTGCTGTTTTAACTTGTTTTTTCGAAACAACCCATCTTCTTGCGATTTAATTGCGTCGTACTGACCAAAAGCACATGTATTCCAGTCAGTATCATAATCTGTAACAGTATGGACATCTGCATTATCGTTAATCCATATGAGCGAACCAAATTGTGGGCGACTAAAGCTCACCATCTGATTATCAATTGTGAGTAATGAATTGAGATGGTCTCTGTCTGGACTATCCAGTTGAATCAAGATCGATACATGATATAGGTGTTCAGCGAGTTTCCCCCGACACACACGTGTCAATTCACTGGTATATCGCTCTGTCTGGTATGGGTCAACAAAACCAGTGATTGTTCCATCATAAATCTTGCGTGTCAGGTGCTTTTCACCTTTTTTATAAGCCTCTGGTGCACTGCCTGTGACAAGAATGGTGTATATGATGCGTTCCCCATCATGGAGATTACCCATAATTTCTGCGAGATGAGAGAGAGGATCGGGACTCTTAATATCATCAGCATAGACAATAGGGGCAAGGAAAGTTTCTGCAACTTGCTGGTACTTGAGGACAATACGATAAAGTGGATAGCAGTTTGCAAGTTCTCCTTCGCCAAACGCACTCATCTCAATCGCGGCATCTGGATAGCTTGCGCGTATAGCGCTCTCAATAGCATTGTGCTCCCTTCCGTACATATCAATGACTTGCCACCACATTGCATTTCTAGTCGCCACAATGCGAAAGGTGAGTGCGTCAAAGCCCGAAAGCATCTGGTGCATAAATTGGGAAGCTCTGCGCGCATCCCATACCGAGTTTTTTGGAAGACAAATAGTGAAAACGCAAAGCGAATCTACTGAAGTCATGGAACATGCTCCTTGTAGTGATCTAGCATAACAATATGAATGATTGGCGAATGGGGTTGCGCCTCTGTCCTTGTAGAACTTCAGCGCAACCGTGTCTTATTTGGGTGCTCTCTGGTGAAGCACTTTGGGGATAACTCTACGTTGCTGACTATGTTGAGATGATGTTGCATCTCTAGATGGTAGTGGCCAGCTTTGCACTTCTTCCGCACATGCATAGCATAGTCGGGGTGTTCCTGGCAGCCATTGCATGGGGCGTTGACATCGTATGCACAATGCGTCCACGACGTTCATTGGAATTTCTAGCGGCGGTGGTTGCTGATATTGGCGACCGTTGCGAAGAACGCCTTAAACACCCAGCAAATGAATAGAACAGAGTACCATACAGTGCGAAAGGCAGTGCTCATTAATCCACCGAACAGCATGAGATTTACTCCTTATTACTAACCTGATTGTGTAGATTTTTGATTTCTCCAATTGCGCATTGGTTATCTATATTTAACTACATATTGACGACGATAGGGCTTCTTTCTTAAGGTGAAAAGTTGCCAAAATTTCACTAAAGAAGCGCAAAAAGTTTCCAGTGGGTAAACTTATAAAAGTCGAATAGAGAAAGCACATAGTATGCCACGCAAAAAACGAATATTTTTAACAGATCAACTTCCTCCTCCACTTGATGAAGAAAAATTTGCAAAAAATCTTGGGAAACAGTTAGCACTTTACCGAGATAATTTTGGGTATACGCAGGAAAATATTGGTGACTACTTGAATTGCGGAAAAGCAAATATCGCCCGATGGGAAAAGGGCGAAAGGCGACCAACAATAGAAGATATTGCACGCTTGTGCATTCTCTATGGATGCACATATAACCAACTTTTAAGTCAATTTGATGCAAAAAGCCAATCAAACAAAATACAGTTTATACGACGACCATCTCCTTTAATGCTATTAAGAGAAAATGAGGATGAAGATATAGAATCTGGTATTAAGATTCTCACTGGGCTACTCAACGGAGAGACAATTGACGATCTGTACAAACATGTTGAATTATCTAAATATCGTGGAAACAGAGATATAATTATTGGCTTTCTGAGAAATGTGCTCTTGTCGGGAGCAATTTCATTTACGCATATTCCGCTGGCTGAGAAACTACAGTCTCAGTTGGTCGCTAAATATCCAGTTCTTCAAGATTCAGTATTTGTTACTGATATTCCACAAGTGGTTCCCGATCAAGCACTTCGTCCTGAACTTGTTGCGTGGACAGCTTCTCGAGCCATACTCTCAAAAATTGAGAATGCTCAAAGAATTGGCATCGCTGGTGGCTATACATTGAGCCGAATGTGTCAGATCTCGCCTCCAACAATGCAACAATTTAATGGAACAAGTTGGACCCCACTCCTAACGTTTCGTGATGAAGAGACCAACAATAGGACTGCTAATAGCATTGTCCAACATATGCGCTACCATCACTACAATAGCACGTCAACATATTTACCTTATATTTCTCCCGAAAATTACCTCAATAACAAAAACTATGACGCAGTATTCTCAGCTTGGGAACGTCTGAGTATCGCTTTTGTAAGTGGGCATACTTGGGAGACTGTACCACCAAGTTATGAAAGCCTTTTCCGCCATCTGGAAAAGAAAGGACTGCGTAATCAGATTGCTGGTGAATTTTTAGGTTATATTCTTGATGTAGATGGAGAGGTTTTGGGAGGGAATGAAACGCTTGAGGCGATGAATGAGGCCACAACCCGTATACAGCTTCGACATATTCAAGAATGTATTGACCGATCAGGAAAAGTATATTTTGTTGGAGCGGGAAGAATCGTGCATCCATCGTTCGGGTCATCTTGAACAAGGGGTACATCAATGGACTAGTCGCTGATTGTTCACTTGTGGAAGAACTTCTGAGATAAAGTGCGCCGACTTTCAAAAGTCGGCGCAAATTGGGAGACAAGGTAAAAGGTGGGAATGCGATTATTCCCACCCTTCAGATGAAAAACTGGAATCGACATGATGATACCCAAAGTTTTTTATTCTTTCCTTTTCCCCTTCTGTGAAACTTTCTGCTAATGCTAGATGAGCTTGTAAAAGAGGGATGAGGACTGAAAGAACTCTTATACTTTCTTCTGGGGAAGTCACGCACTCCTCAATATCTTTACCCCCTAATGTCCTTAGTATGTTTAGATCTGAGCGTCGGAATTCTTTAAGTTTTTCTTCATCAACCATTATTGCCTCTCCTTTGGCAAGGCTGCGAAGATAAAATATCTTCTTAAAAACAGCCTGCACAAATGGCAATTAACATCGTCTGAGCAGGCTGCTCTTAGCATGGCAAAATTGTTAAAGAACTCAAGAATGACTGACACATTTTATTATTATATCATATAATATGGTATTTAAAGAATTGCACGGTATGACACAATTTTGCAATCAACTAGCAATGGCATAGAGTACATAACATATACCGTGATTGCTAGATGAGGTCGTTCATGCCGAACTCGATAAAATGGGAGTTACCACACAACCATCAGACGAGAAAACAACATGAACGATACCTATATTGTAACGAGTTATGTCGTGATTGATGACATTTTAAAAGCCTATGGGTATGAAGAAGACGGTCGAGCCAACAGCAGTGCATCTGAAATATTGACCGTAGCGGTAATGGCAGCCAAGTATTTCCAGAATCATCATGAGCGCGCCTTGTATATCATGGCAGGGATGGGCTATGTGAAAACCTTGAGTATGTCCCGTTTTAATCGACGCTTACATGCTTTACAGGACTGGCTAGAGGGGATAGTTAGGCTGTTGACCGAGGTATGCCGAAGCGGGGAGGTATTCATTATGGATAGTATGCCCTTACCTGTGTGCAAGCGCGTACGTGCCCGCCGCTGCAAAAAAGTCCGTGGGAAAGCCTTTTGTGGCTATTGCGCCGCCAAAAAAGAGAAATTCTTTGGCTGGCGTTTACACCTGATTTGCACTCCCGCAGGGGTTCCAGTGAGTTTTGATCTGCTTCCCGCTTCGGAACAAGACTTGAATCCCATTCATGAATTGATCTTTAGCTTGCCTCAAGGTGCCGCCGTCTTCGCTGACAAAGGCTATGTTTCTGAGGAAGATGCTAAGAGTATTCTGAACACCTGCGGTGTCCGTTTGGTCGCCATCCCCCGTAAAAATATGGCTCCCTTGCCTTGGGCAGATGATTACGATGTCCGCCTCTACCGCAGACGCATCGAAACTCTCTACAGTCAAATGGAAGCGATGGGTTTACAACATCTCCGTGCGCGTACCAACCACGGCTTTCTCCTAAAAGTCTCTGCTTCTGTTCTTGCTCTCGCCCTTACCAATCTCATCCCTAACTAGCAATTACGGTAACATATGTAAATATGGGGTAGTCGGGGCGCAGAAACGAAAGGAATAGGTATAAAAAGTACGACTAAGGAAAATCGTACTTTAGATCGTAGCCAGAGTGTACTGAACTTGATGTGAACAGGGTGTTTTGAAAGCATATCAGAATAAACTGAATAGGAATTTTTTGCTGAGAAAGTATTTTTCACCAAATTTTGAGTAGGGGAACTAGATCAATATTATATGCAGAAGGTAGCAAACCTATGTCGTTCCTGTAGGGGTACTACCGCTAAGAATTTCTGCTATTAAGCTTGTAATTAGTCGTTTTACAAGTAAGTGATGGATGCTATTTTGGGATACCCCAAAATAACATCCAGTAAATAACCCATGCCCAGTGTTCTCATAAGGGATGTAGAAAACAAAGAGAGGATGGGGCAGGTTTTCCTGCCCTCATGGTCGTTATTTTTGCTTGTGATGCACAATCTGATAGACGCGTTGTGGAGAAATACCATAAGCACGAGCAAGTTCTGATAAGCTTTCACCTTTAGCATGGCGTTTGCGTATCAACTCGTCGCGACTAGATTTGGTATTTAAAAGAAAATCGCTGTACAAATGGGCTAGAATGCCCTGTACAGCATTTCTTAAAGCAGAGGGTACAAATGTAGTCCCAACGGGACTCGAACCCGTGTCTTCACCTTGAAAGGGTGACATCCTAGGCCGCTAGACGATGGGACCAACAAAATGAAGTGTACCAATTGGCACCCTATGCGTCAAGGCATAAACCTTACTATTGGGATAATTGCATCAATTGTTCACGCTCATGAGGATGCATCAACCCCAACCGATCTCGAATCTGGATGAGTTTTTCAATTTGCTCTGCATTCAATCGACTTTTTGCGCCACCGAGCTGCTGTACCATATAGATAATTTTGGCGCCGTGTTCGAGATTTTCCAGTCGTAAATAGGCATCCCACAACGTCTTCGCCACCGTTAACGAACCATGATGCGACAGCATCAAAACATCGTGCTGTTTTATGGCTTCCCCAATAACTTGTCGATTTTCGTCACTGGCAGGGCTGGAATAGGGTAGGGTAGGAACAATACCCAGAAGCATAATCATTTCGGGAATAAGGCATTCTGAAAAATCATGCCCACTGATCGTCAGTGCAATCGATGTTGGTGGATGGGCATGGACAACGCCTTGTATAGCAGGACGTTGGCGATAGCATTCCAGATGCATGACAATTTCAGATGTTGGACGTAAATGTTGATTGGTGGTATTGGCTGCCTCAACTCTTTTGCCGTCCATATCAACGATAATCATCTGCTCAGGTGACATAAAGCCTTTTGCCAAACCGCTGGGCGTTGTGAGTATATGTTCACTATCCAATCGCGCACTGATATTTCCGCTTGCGCCATCGACATATCCGTTGCGATGCATCAATTGTCCAATCAGACACATTTGCTCACGAAGTTCGCTCTCATGCATCGGGACGAATGCCCCCAAAAACTGCTAACTCAAAAATTTTCAAGTAGCATGAAACCTGTTGATAACCAATTTCGCGCATCCAATCGAGTTGTAAATCGAGTGGTGCCAGAATATTGGCATATTGATCTTCGCGTTCTCTGAAACGGCGCTCGGTTTCTTCAGAGCCAATATCAGGCTGATGCCGTTGGTTATGTGCAACCAGTGAATCAATAAACAACTCACTAAATAATTCTTCGTTCCAATGATTATCGGGAGAAATATGCTCAATATTGATAAATATTCCGCCGGGTTTCAACAAATTAAAAATCTCGGAATACAATTCTTTTTTTCGAACATCGGGCTGATGATGGATAGAAAAACCGGATACGATTGCATCAAATGGTGTAAGTATGGTAATAGTTTTTGTCCAATCTGCTTGTCCATAATCCTTATTCAAGAATTGGATCTGCATCCGGCTTGCTACTAATTTATGCCGTGCAGCTTCGAGCATAGGCTCCGAAAAATCCAGCAAGACACCTTGAGCATCTGGATAATGAGCCAGTAAGGTATGTCCGAGAATGCCATCGCCGCAACCAATATCCAAGAATGTTTTGAGTTCGGGTTGTGCCGCACGAATCACGCGCATCATCACATCAAGCTGTTCAGCCGCTAGCGGAATAGCGCCCCGCATACCTTCAAGATACCCGTGGGCGACCTCAGCCGATTGCCAGACGCGGTCAGTTTGTTCACTCATCGCTCAACTTACTCCTTAAAATTCCAACCGACTTGTGTCCCGAATCTTGAATTACTCTGAATAAGCGCCGCCATTTCGGCATGCAGTTTTGCAATAACAACCTGCTTTACAAGCTGTCCGGTTTGTAAACTGCCTGTGCTAAGTTCGATTGCTGCCTCAACATCCGAAACGAGACCCGTGAAAAACACTAAACCTTTGCCATTCAGCCCATCAGCCAGTCGAATTTCGACCAATGAGACTTGCGCCCCTTTGATACCTTTGTCGGCTGCTTGAATGGCCGAAGGAACAGTCAGTGTTTCAACGATACCGAGCGCGTCATTAATCCGGGTTTCTCGTCCACCACCGATAGCACGCACCACATCAGGATGAACTCCCGGTAGAAAAATATAATCAATTAAGGAGTCTAAAGCATTTTCCTGGCCAGCTTTGAGCGCCTCTTCGACTTCAGCCACGTTGCCACCAATCAAAATAAGATACCGCCCCGGTTGTACCGTACCAGCATGAATGACATCTAACTGCGCGCGCTTAACCATTGCATCCCCGGCAAACACACCCGCTGCCACGCTGCTAAATTCGAGTAAGGCTAAAGCTGGCTCTATGATGAGATTTTTCTTCGGAATCATGGGATCGGTCATGAGCGTGCATTACCAATCTGCGACAGAACCATCTTTGTGTCGGAATTGTGGTGTATCCCAAGTACCGTCGTTGATTTGTTCGGCAAGTGCTTCCTCATCAAGTTCAATACCTAAGCCCGGTTTCGTCGGAAGCTCTATATAGCCGTTAACGATTTGGAATGGTTCTTTCAAGTAACCTACGCCTGTGGTGACGTGTTCCTGAACCAAAAAGTTAGGGATACAAGCATCGAGTTGTATACAGGCAGCGAGTGTAATTGGCCCAAGTGGACAGTGCGGGGCAATAGCACTGAAATAAGTTTCGGCCATTGCCGCAATCTTCTTACATTCTAGAATGCCACCAGCGTGGGATATATCGGGTTGCAGAATAACCGCTGCCTGCTTTTCAATCACCTCACGGAAACCCCATTTGGCGAAAAGGCGTTCACCTGTCGCGATGGGAATAGTGGTACTGCGGGCAACCGTCACCATCGCATCCACATTTTCGGGAAGTACCGGTTCTTCAATAAACATTGGATAATAAGGTTCGAGAGCTTTAGCCAGTCGCACTGCCATCGCTGGACTAACTCGCCCGTGAAAATCGATACCAATATCGACTTTGGAGCCAACTGCCGCTCGTAAATCCGCGAAACGGCGCACACAATCTTCTAGCACTTCTTGTGTGTCGACAATTTCCATCGCGCCGAAAAGACCAACTTTGAGAGCTGTGAATCCAGCCTCAGCCGAAACCTTGGCGCTGTTAATATAATCGCCATAGGTCTCACCACCGACCCAGCCATACATGCGGATGCGATCACGCGTCGCGCCGCCCAATAGCTTATAGACCGGCTGACCTAACCATTTGCCGGTAATATCCCACAGCGCCTGCTCAATCCCCGAAAGTGCGCTGCATAAAACTGGCCCACCACGATAGAATTGGCCTCTATAAATGGCTTGCCAATGATGCTCAATCCGCAGCGGATCTTCCCCAATGAGATAACGCCCAATTTCATGGACTGCCGTCGCCACGGTTTGTACACGGCCTTCGACGATTGGCTCCCCTAGGCCGATGATCCCTTCGTCGGTATGAACTTTTAGAAACAGCCAGCGAGGTTTAACAAATATCGTTTCAAGTTTTGTGATCTTCATTTTTGCTCATTTAAACAATACGAAAGCTGTCTTTAAGTGTGCAGCGACGGATTCGGCTGAAGCTTCGGCAGGTAGTCAATCCTTCGCCTGTTGGGCTGGCAATCGTGAAAGAGGTATAGCCCTCACCACCCCAGCCTAACCCTGCTAAACTCGGCGCATTTTTAACGAAAATCGAACTGTCTATAGCCCGTGCCATCTCTGTCATATGATCGATGTTCTTGCTATGCATAACCGCGGTATGCCGGAAACCGTGTTCGGATCGAACAGCCAAATCAATTGCGGAGTGTACATCGGGCATCGGTACGATGGGCATGATTGGCATCATTTGCTCTGACCAAACCAACTGGTGGTCAGGTTCAACAACAGCCACAATCTGCCGGACTTCACTCCCTACATTGATCCCAATTTCTTTGAGTAGAACGCTGGCATTTTGTCCGATGAACGACTTGTTCATCAACGCAGGTTTGCCGGGGCCTTTATCCTCTTCAAAGATTGATTTCATCAATCGTCGTAATTGCCACGAGGTAATCAGGTATCCACCATGCCGTGTCATTGCTTCGACCAAGCCATCCGCTACGCTTTCAACGACAATGCACGTTTTCTCGGTCACGCACACCAGATTATTATCGAAGCTGCCACCGCGTACCACATCACGACCGGCTTGTTCGAGGTCAGCCGTATCATCCACAACCACAGGTGGATTTCCCGGCCCAGCGCATACCGCCCGCTTACCACTTTTCATGGCTTGCCTAACCACACCGATACCACCTGTGACTGCGATTAAACGGATTTGTTTATGAACCATCAACGCCTGTGCCGATTCAATTGTAGGCTCAACCACACAGGTCAATAAGTTTGCTGGGCCACCTACACTTTGAATAGCCTGATTAAGCAGTTGGATCGTATAAGCGCTGCACTGTTTGGCGCTTGGATGCGCATTGAATGTAACGGCGTTCCCTGCGCTAATCATACTAATACTGTTATTGATAATCGTGCTGGTTGGGTTAGTAGTCGGCGCGATGGCCGCGATGACACCATAAGGCGCATATTCGGTCAGTGTTAAGCCGTCGTCACCCGTCCAAACATGGGATTCTAGAAATTCTGGCCCCGGTGTCTTGTTAGCCGTTAGAAGATTCTTTTGAACCTTATCCTCAAAACGCCCCATGCCTGTTTCTTCAACGGCAAACTGCGCCAGCACTTCCGCATGTTCACGGGTGGTTGCACGCATGGCGGCGACCATCTGCTTACGGAGTTCAAGCGGCATTTCTCCAAGCTGCTCATAAGCGGAGTATGCAGCCGACACAGCACTGTCAGGGTCAGGAAATAAACCATCACCCGTAGTAGGATGTATGGAAATAGGTTTACTCGCTTTAGCCGGGGCAGGGGCAGAAAATGTGGGATCATTCAGTTCGCGCATCACATTGTTAATGATGCTGCTGATTTGCGAATCATTTATCGGTTGGTCGGCCATCGTGTTCTATACCTTCAATCGGATTCAAGCACAGGTAATGTTATCCTGAAAGTGGTGAATCCGGTAGCAGTATCACTCTTGGCACTAAAGATTCCACCATGTGCTTTGATGACTGCATTTGCAAAGGGTATGCCCATACCAACACTTGATCGGCTGCCAGCCTGACGGTTTTCCCATTGGGGCGCTCTTTCAATAAGCGATTGTTCAAACTCCGGGAAAATTGGGCGACCTGTGTCGATGAACGATAACTCGATCATTTTTCCGATTCGTTTTGCAGTAATTTTGAGCAAGTCGTCACGGACAGTAAATTTAATCGTGTTGTCAATCAGCGTACTGAATACGCGACCGAGGAGTTCAATATCCACATCAGTAATGAGGCCTTCATCACTCGCAATGTCGGTTTCGACGCGGATTTTTTTGATTTCAATGCTGTAAGCATCTTCTTCTAAGGCTTGCTGCAAAAGCGCTCCGATGTCTGCCGTTTCCCGATCCAATTGATATTGACCGAGTTCAAAGCGTGCCAGATCAAGTAGATCACAAACCATATTATATTCGCGGCGTGCTGCCACGAGCGCACCTTTAAGCAGACGAACCGTATGAGCCATATCATCGTCATCTTCGTGGAGTGCGATCACCATTTCGAGGGTACTAATGATAATAGCGGTTGGACTTTTTAGATCGTGACCGAGTAACCACGTTGTACCAGTGATGTCTTTGACTCCATTTCCGAGGAGATTGCCAGTAGCCGGTGTGAGATCAGTCATCAATCTTCCGTTTTCACTTATGAAACCAATGCGAGAGCTTCGTAAATCATTACAGGCTCAGTACGTCCTTTGACACTTCTACTGCCAATTAAATTTGATTGAACCAAATTGCGGAGCTGGTCGTGTGTCGCTTGGCTCAACAGGATTTGCTCGTTGTTACTCAGTGCTTGTAGGCGTGATGCCAGATTAACGGTATCGCCGACAGCCGTAAAATTCATGCACTGAGGCGTTCCCACATTTCCCACAACAGCCATACCTGTGTGGATACCGAAGTTGATCTTCATCCGGTAGGGTTGGTCGAACTGCTCCGAAAACTTGATCAGTTCATGACGAATACTAATCGCTGTACGGACAGCTCGTAAAGCATGGTCATCTTGCAATAAAGGCGTATTGTAC
>JACDGI010000153.1 GCA_013821665.1 Anaerolineae bacterium | reverse complement strand
TTCAGGCACAGGGCGGTGCCAAGAATTACATCGCCGTTATGCCGGATGCTGATATGACCGCTTCGGTCAAGAACATCATGGGCGCGGCTTACGGTTGTGCGGGTCAGCGCTGTTTGGCAGCAGCCGTGGTGGTCGCTGTTGGTGATGCTTATGATAAGCTGAAGGTCGAACTGGTCAAGCAGGCTAGCGGTCTGCGCGTCGGTTATGGTTTGAGCGAAAATACGCAGATGGGCACCATTGTTTCAGCCACAGCTAAAGAACGCATCGAACGCATGATTACGCAGGGCATCGCTGAAGGCGCAACCGCCGCGCTGGATGGCCGCAACCAGAATATTTCCGGTTACGAACAGGGTAACTTTGTTGGCCCGACCATTATGGAAAACGTACAGCCCGATAACATTCTGGCGAAGGAAGAAGTCTTTGGCCCGGTCCTCGCTATGATGAAGGCTGACGACCTCGACGGAGCCATCGACATCATCAACAGCAGCAAGTACGGTAACGCCGCCAGCATCTTCACCAACAACGGTGGTTATGCCCGCGAGTTCAAGTACCGCGTCAACGCTGGTAACATCGGTGTCAACATTGGCGTGGCTGCGCCATCGGCATCCTTCCCCTTCGGTGGGCAGAAAGACTCCTTCTTCGGCGACTTGCACGGTCAAGGTATGGATGCAATTGAGTTCTACTCCGAACGTAAAATCGTCATCGAACGCTGGGTCTAGTCATTCGGTGGAGCGCGTCGACGTGATGCGCTCCACTTTTTGATTATCAATTGCAATCAGCCTTCAAATCCCCTGAATTTGTACATAAGAACTCAACGACTTCGAGCAGATTATCTCCAGCGCAAACAAGTTTTCTGACAGGGGATGGACGACAAACTCTAATGGCAAAGAAACATCTTCCTCTTTTGCCAATGGATATTCCATTCCAACACTCACCTTCATGCCATTTTCCAAAGCAAATTTGAACAACGCCTAATTGCATTCTTGTGCTCTCGAAACGGACATCAAAATTACTGGCTCTAAGGCGTTCCAGAGTGTCATCAATTGAAATCGACTCATCCTCAAATTGATCTGTTTCTTGATATAACCGAACAACAAATTCAACAGCCGCAGCCAATGTGTGCCGATTAACATCGCATAAGATTTGTCCAATTTTGGTATGAACAATCCACGAGTTTTCAAGATGGGTCATAGAAAAATGAGTCACATAGCCTACGGCATTGGGTGCAACTTCAAACAACCCTGCCCCGCCACGTATTCTAGCTTCATCTGGATAATAGCTCGCAGTTAATCCATTTAACGTGAAGAAAGCTAATGCGTCAGAAATCTCAATGTCAGTTAATGAAGACATAAATTATTCGATTTAATTGATATTCGATATGGGCAATTCTGACACACCTAATGTGACAGTCTGTGATATAAATATGGACGCAAATGATTATGGCATGGAGGTTGGTTTTTGCCATCACCCCAACCGTATCCTATCCCCGTTCAAGAAACACAGATCGAACTGCTGGTCGTCAATTCGCGCTTTATCGCTACCGCGCTTTTAGCCGATACAGTTGTTTCGGCGCGTGAGTCGTTGGCACGAATCCGTGCTGCTATGCCCGAAGCGAATCACCATGTGTATGCTTACCGGGTAGGTTATGGTAACAGTGTCATCGAAGGCATGAGCGATGATGGCGAACCAACGGGTACGGCTGGCCCACCAACCTTAGCCGTGCTTCGTGGCGCAAATATTGGGGATACGTTGGTGGTAGTAACACGCATCTTCGGTGGCACCAAACTCGGCACAGGCGGTTTAGTACGAGCTTATTCAGATGCCACGCGCACAGTGTTAGAAGCCCTGCCAAGACAACTTAAAATTGCACGCCAGCAAATTGGCCTCGAATTTGCCTATTCATTTTATGAACGTATGAAGTTGCTGATTACTGAATATGAGGGCAAAATCGATGATGAAACCTTCGGGCAGGATGCATCACTGATCGTAACCTTGCCGCAAGCCAATATCGAAGCCTTCAGCACACGCATTACCGATATGACGGCTGGACGAGTCGAAATTATTCACTTTTAAAGAGATCAACATGATTATTTACACCGATTCGTTGGATGGCATGAACGCCGATAAGCTCAACGGCTTTTTTGTCGGCTGGTCGAACCCGCCTACCCCCGAAACCCATTTGCGGATTTTGCAGGGCAGCAGTCATATTGTTTTAGCACTCGATGATAAAACCGGACAGGTGGTGGGTTTCATCACGGCAATTAGTGATGGTGTTTCGGCGGCTTATATCCCTCACTTGGAAGTCCTGCCGACTCATCAACAGCATGGCATTGGCTCGGAACTCGTCAAACGTATGTTTGATGCACTGCGCCATATTTACATGATTGATCTAACTTGCGATCCTGAACTTCAACCGTTTTACGAACGTTTTGGGATGCGTCCTCTAACAGCCATGATTATCCGCAATTATGACCGGCAGTCGGGCGCATAGATTCATATCGCCCATTTATCCCATTTCAAACCCACCATACGTCTTATGACAATTCCGACTTGATAGTTTAGCCTTGGCATCAACACAGGATTGGATTGGCTGTATTTATGAGGCGAGACGGGTGCAATGGATAAACTCAAGGCAATAACGAAGCAATTTTTTCATCTTCTGAGACAGACTTTTACCGAGTGGAACGAAGATCATGCTCCACGTTTAGCCGCCGCACTTGCTTATTACACCGCGTTTTCGATTGCGCCACTGCTGGTGGTTGTCATCGGGGTTGTCGGTATTATCGTCAATCAAAGTACCGTACAAAGCCAGATTTTGACCGAGGTTCAACGCAGTGTTGGGCCAGATGCTGCCAAAATGGTTGGTGAACTCATCACGAATGCCTCCAAACCAGCGGAAGGTTTGCTGGCAACCATCCTCGGTATCGCAACCTTACTCCTCGGTGCGGGTGGGGCTTTCGGCCAGCTACAAGATGCCTTAAACACCATCTGGGATGTTGATCCCTCGTCTACCGGAAAACAAAACTCCGGTGTACGGATGCAGATCCAGAATAAATTTCTGTCTTTTGGGATGGTGCTGTTCGTCGGATTTCTACTGCTGGTGTCGTTGGTCATTAATGCGGTCATCGCGGCCATCAGCACCTATGTGGTCAATCTGTTGCCCGGTGTCGAATTTATGATCTCAGTGGTCAATCTGGTCATTTCGATGGTGGTTATTACCGCCATGTTTGCCATGCTCTATAAGTTCCTGCCCAAAGTCAAACTCGAATGGCGTGATGTAACGGTGGGCGCGGCGATGACTGCCCTGCTCTTTACCATCGGTCGCTATCTCCTCGGTTGGTATCTGGGGCGCAGCGGGACGGCCTCGACTTATGGTGCAGCCGGATCATTCGTGTTGATCCTATTGTGGATTTACTACTCGGCTCAAATCGTACTGTTTGGGGCGGAATTTACGCAGGTCTACGCCCGACGGCACGGATCGCTGCAAGGTTCGGTCGTCGTACCGACATCTACCAAGACACCTGCTCCGACAACGGATGGCCTTGTTGTCGTGCCCGATGCTGCGGCCAAGGCCAGCAATACACTGGCTTTGCCGGCGACGACGACACCTGCGAAAGCACCTGCTGGCAGTTTGCTTTCGGGCATCGTTTTCACGGTTGGAGTGTTCGCCGCAGCCCTATTAGCCGGTATCTTCAACAAAACACCGAAGGATACGTCGCTTACATAATCCGTCGGTTGCCAAAGTCATGGCCTATCGGTATGCTTTACTGACTGAACAAAAGAAGCGCTGCCTGATTTTAATGTCGGTAGCGCTCAACTATTTTTAAATTCCATTTCAGCAAGGAAACCGAATGTCATCTCTGAATACCTATGGCGCGATTTTGACTTATGCCATTGAGCAGGAAGCGCGTCTTTCCGACTACTACAAAAAAGCCGGTAACGCCGAACAAGCCAGTGCCGCTGATAAACGGAAAGGTAAGCTGGAACGCGCCCGCAGCCTGTATGTGCTGGAAATTACGTTGGAACCCATCGAAGGCTTGGACGAAGCCAACTACGCCATCAACCTTGATGATACTTCGGCTGCTGGACAAAAAGCGGTCGCAGCGATTGCCACGCGTTTTTACAGTGAAGTCGCGCCCAGCATCAACGTGCGTGACGCGCAGCGCATCCTCGAAAAATGTGGCAAGGAATACGCGTCCCTCGCTTAATTTTTGGGTTGGGCGCAACACGTTGCGCCCCTACAAAATTCTCTGTGTCTCTGCGGTTAAACAAATATGCCTAGGAGTTCAAGATTATGCACTACCGTGATTTAGGTCGCACCGGCTGGAAAGTCTCGGATATTAGCTTTGGCGCATGGGCCATTGGCTCGGCGTGGGGCGAGGTGGATGACAGCGACTCCTTGGCCGCCATGCACAAAGCCATCGACCTCGGCTGTAACTTCATTGATACGGCTGATGTTTATGGCGATGGTCACAGCGAACAACTCATTGCCCAACTGAAACGCGAACGTCCCGGCGAAGAAATTATCGTCGCCACCAAAGCGGGTCGCCGTTTACCGCAGCAAGTCGTAGAAGGTTATACACCCGAAAACTTGAACGCGTGGATTGACCGCAGCCTACAAAATCTCGAAACCGAGTGCCTCGACATCGTGCAACTTCACTGCCCACCCACCGCCGCCTATTACTGGCCTGAACTTTTCGACGCGCTGGATAGCATCGTCCGCGCGGGTAAGATTCGCTATTACGGTGTGAGTGTCGAAAAGGTTGAGGAAGCCCTCAAAGCCATCGAATATCCCAACGTGCAGACCGTCCAAATCATCTTCAACATGTTCCGCCACCGTCCGGCTGAACTCTTTTTTCAAGAAGCCAAGCGCCGTAAAATTGGTATTCTGGCGCGGGTTCCACTCGCCAGCGGCTTGCTCACGGGCAAGATGACATCTAACTCTCAGTTCGGCTCAGATGATCATCGCAATTTCAACCGCTATGGCGAGTCCTTTGATCGCGGCGAAACCTTCTCCGGTGTGGATTACGAAACCGGTTTGCAAGCGGTCGAGGAACTCAAAGCGCTGGTGCCTGAAGGCATGACGTTGACACAGTTCGCCCTGCGTTGGATTTTGATGTTTGACGCGGTTACATGCGCTATCCCCGGTGGCAAACGACCTGACCAAGTTGAGCAAAATATCAGCGCATCCGACTTACCCCCATTGAACGAAATCCAGATGGCAAAAGTACGCGAAATTTACGGGCGTTATATTGCCCGCCAAGTGCATCATCGCTGGTAGTGAACACTATTCATAAAAGGCGATTATTCCTCGTCTGTAGGTACACTACTTACTTCTATCCAGTATGTTGTGATGAGCATGTGAGCTGGAATTTGTAGGGAAAAGAGGTACATCATGACTAAGCATGTCTTATTTATACAAGGTGCCGGAGAAGGTGCTTTTGAAGAGGACAAAAAACTTGCCGCGAGCCTCAAGAAAGCACTTGGCACCGACTACGAAATCCATTACCCCACGATGTTGGACGAAGATAATGCGTCCTATGAGCGCTGGAAGCAGCAAATCGAAAAAGAACTAACCGTGATGCAAGGATCAATCATTCTCGTAGGCCATTCAGTTGGCGCTTCGATAGTCATAAAGTGGTTGAGTGAAGCTGAAGTAAAGAAACCCATTGCAGGGATTTTTCTGATTGCTGCACCATTTTGGGGCGGGAATGGCTGGCGCTATGAAGGCTACGAGGAACTTGCCCTTCCAAAAGGGTTTGCTGCCAAACTCCCAAAGGGAACGTCAATATTTCTTTATCAATCCCGCGACGACGAAACCGTACCATTTGAGCATCTTGCACTCTACGCTCAAGTCCTCCCACAGGCGACTGCAAGGGAACTCGACGCAGGTGGTCACCAACTCAATAACGATTTATCTGAAGTCGCAAGGGATATAAAAACCTTAGGCAAGGGGTAATCGCGTCATAAAAAGAGGCGGATCGTGAGTCCGCCTCTACAACAATTTACCCTCGTTTGAGTGATTAGCGCACCGATAACTGCCCGATACCACCGTCGTAATGGATGTTGATCTTCTGAGCAGCCGCAGCGAAGTTCGCAGTTTCCCACACACCGTTTTTACCCAGACCCCAATCGCCATTTCCACTTACACGATGGAAGCGCGAGCCGACATTCACATCACCGATGCCGCTGCTGGCCTCCAAACGCACAGCCGCGTCAAAAGGTAGGTTAATCAGAGTTTCACCAATGCCACCTTTGACGCGTGCATTCAGGCTCACACTGGCGGGGACGGTCAATTCCATGCGACCAACACCCACCTCAGCACGAACATCCAGTGAGTCGGCCTTCGTGGGGAGTGTCAGACGAATTTCGCCCACGCCACCAGAGACATCCAGATTATTGACTTTCAAACGGCTCAAATCAATCTCTGATTGCCCCACACCACCGTGAATATCTAGTACCATCGGCACGGCTGTATACAGGCCAATGGTGGAATGAAGCTGTCTGCCGGTATCCCAGTTCCAATTGGACGGATTGGCCCAGCTCGTCCACGAGTCACCGGTTTGGTGCAGGTTAACCACTTTTTCGGCATCACCTTGCGCGTCAAAGGCCATATCACCCACGAATTTCATATCCGCGTCGATTAAGGTTGCAGCATCATCAATACCACGGATGGTCGTTTCGCCAATGGGTAGTGAGAGCTTCACCCGTGCGGATGTCGCATTACCAACCGGGGCTGAATAACGTTCGTGTTTGATTTCCATCTTTGTTCCCTTATGCGTTAAATACCATGCGCCGCCGCCGACCAAAGCCAACGGCCACAGACTCAAAAGGCCGCTCAAAATACCTAGATTACCAAGCAGCAGCAGCGTACCGCCTCCGATTACGCCCCATGCAATCACATTAGCATTCGAGGGGTGCAGATCGCCGCGCTTTGGTTTTTCGTTAAATGTGTCCATTTCCAGTTTTCCTTTGCATTATCTAGCCTCATTAAGTGAGTCCAGAACTTCGTGTATATCCCTTCTAACGAGGGCTAAACGCTTTTGTTCAATATTCATGGCAAAGTTGATTTATTGACCATCAGTCAGCACAAATAACCGCGCGTAAAGTCGGGTTACGGCGGTTCATAGAAATGATGAGATTGTCCAGTCGGGGTTTGAAAAAAATAATAGGGTCAGGTGACGGGCGTAAGGGTAGCCTTCACCGCACTTGAACTACAACTCGGCGGCCCTTCCGGCGGATACGTCCATGTTTGCTGAACCGTCGCATCTTTCGCCATCGCGCGGAACTCGTTGTAAGTCGCCAACAAGTTCGGGCAGTCGCCTAAGATTTCGGCGGCCTGTCCTTGGACATACCAACATTCGAACTTGCGCTGACCGGGCGGCACGTTCTGCATGACTTGCAGCGACGAACAGCGATGCAGGGAATCTTGGGCGGCTTTGAAGTTGCCCTGTAGAAAATACTCCATACCGAGTTGATACCAACCATCGGCAAAGCTCGGCGCACGGTCAGTCACTTCCTGACAATATTTGACCGCCGCATCCCGTTCGCGTAGCAAACTAGAGAGTTCACACAACCGCAGCCGTGCTTTCACGTTGTCCGGTTGATAGGTCAAAACTTGAAAGTAAGCCGCCGTTGCCGAATCCGCGTCGCCAATTTGCATGGCATACAGCGCCCGCTCGAAGTACAACGGGATCAGATAGCGGTTCAGGTTGATCGCGCGTTCAACCGACTCAATCGCTGATTTGTAATCGCCCAAGTCGCCATAGCTGATCGCCATCGCCCGCTGGCCTTCCAGCTTCCAATCATTATTTTGTGCGACCTGCTGGCTCTCGCGTAAGGCAATCTCAAAACTGCCCGCGCCACCATAGGCCAGCGCCATAGCAACCCTTGCTAATCCGTTATTCGGATCAAGATGGAGTGCATTTTCAGCCATCTTTGCCGAGTCAGCCACTTTACCGGAGGCTTGCAAGGCATAAGCCTGAATAGCCATCAGTTTAGGATCATTGGGTGAATGGCTTAACGCTTCTGTCGTCAATTCGAGCGCGGAGTCGCGGTCAATGGCGCGGTCATAATCACTGTAGCTGCGGTAAATGAGGCTGCGTGCCAACACAATCATCGCATCGCTGTTGTTGGCATCTTGCGCGATGGCTTGCTGGGCATAACGTACGGCATCATCCAAATTCCCCTTGGCAAAAGCAGCCTGCGCCAGCTCCAAAGCATCATCATTTGTAGGGGCGCTGCCGAAAGTTAGGCGCTGACCAATCCAATTCCATGAAACGACGATGATGCCCACCAATATGCCCAACACAACCATCATCGAATAGCCGTTGGAACGACGACGGCGATGCCTGCGAAATGAAAGCCGCGATTGGTCTCGGTGAATGTGCATATAAAATTGCTCGTGGAATTGCATGTGTGTGCTTATAACAATAAGCATAACGGATTTATTAAAACTGTGCCGCTAATTTCAACATCAATTTTTAAACGTTAATGCAATAAATTAATCACTAAAAGTGGCGTGATATAATAAAGTATCCGAGGATTTTGGGAGGTACAAAATGACCAGCCAACAGTCCGATCATCGATTTGCAATGGGTGTCCCTCAAACTTATAGACGGGGTGACCAGTATGGTTTCTGGCTCACCACTACCGAAAAACGCCTCTTAACCACCGTTTATGGGATGCGCTGCGTCGCGGGTATGAAGCGTCACCGTCCCAGCGGACGTGTACTCGTCGAAATCAGCACTGACCACGACCCCGATGAAGCATGGCATTGGATACGCAGCGAGTTAGAAGATGCCATCAACTACGTCGAACTCGATGACATCTGGGAAGAAGCCATCAAGTGGCTGTTATAAGTGCATTTCTTATGACATGAACGCTTACATGGGCGATATAATGGGTGAGAGCTTGGTACGCTGTCCAAATTAGCCTTGCCATTTCACTCCTAAAATTGGAACCCCTATGACTTGGCACTTCCCAATTTATACGCCCATTTTCATCCTGAATGTCCTGCTCTGTATCTGGTTATCCATCATGGTTTGGCGGCGAGGCGCAGTACCGGGTGTACGAGTTTTCGCTGTCATGCTCATAGCCGCCGGATTCTGGTCGTTCACCCGTTTATTAGAAGCCAGCGTTGATCAGTTCTGGGCCAAAATATTCTGGGGCAAAATCGAATATTTAGGTACGGTCGCCATCGGCCCAACCTGGTTCATGTTTACCCGCTATTACCGCTACCAAACGAAGCGCATTTACCCGCGCTACATGCTGCTACTATCCATCGTCCCGATTATCACAGTGCTTGCGGCATGGACAAATGAAGCGCATCATTTGATTTGGACAGACATTGTGCCCTCCGTTGCCAATCCTGAAATACTCATTTATGGGCATGGCACATGGTTCTGGATTGCGGTCGCTTACAATTACACCTTGTTATTAGGTGGCATATGGAACCTGCGACAGGCGTTAAATACTTTACCGAAGAATCGCCACTCACAGGCCAAAGCACTTCTGCTGGGAGCCATGATACCCATAGCGGGTAATTTCCTTTACATATTTGCACTCAGTCCCGTCAAAGGCATGGATTTAGCCCCTTTCTTTCTAACGATTACAGGCATCATTTTTTTCCTAACTGTCTTTCGTTTCCAGCTATTTGACATTCGACGGGTGGCGCGTGCCGTCATCATCGATAATATGCGCGATGGGATGTTGGTACTCGATGAAAAATATGTTGTCGTGGATGCCAACCCCTCTGCCATACAATTATTAGGTGTATCAAAAGCGCTTATCGAACAGGACATCCGTCTTACGTTAGCAAAATACCCCGCCATCCTAGCCGTTATCACCAATACTCAGTCACAACCGATCACCTTAGCGGTCGGTGATAACCAATCGCTTTATCTGGATATACAAGTATCCGAACTCAATGACACACTGGGCAATGCAGCCGGTAAGCTGGTCGTCCTGCGTGATGTTACCGAACGTCATAGGGCGGAAAAAGTCGCCTTTGAAACGGCCATTGAGCAGCACCGACTCCAGCTTTTGAGCCAATTTATTCGGGACATTTCGCACGAATTCAGAACACCGCTGTCGGTTATTAATACCAGCCTGTATCTCATGGAAAAATCCGATGATCCGCTCAAACAAAAGAGCCGTCGCGATGCCATTCAACTTCAAGCCAAACGGCTCGATTACCTCATCAGCGAAATGTTGACCACCGTTCAGCTCGACGCGGATTCCCCGCTTGAGCGCACTGTTATCAACCTCAACAGCTTGCTGCAAACCATGACGCAAGAACAGATGTCGATTTTTACGGCTAAGCAGCAGCAGTTGATGTTGCACACGACCGAAAAACCACTTCAAATCTTTGGCGATGGCTTCATGCTGCAAAAAGCCTTGAACAATATCCTCCAAAACGCCAGCCGTTACACGCCCGCTAGCGGCAGCATTACGGTGACAGCCGCAGCACAGGATGATTTCGCCAACATCACCATTAGCGATTCGGGCGTAGGCATGAGCGTGGAAACCCAAACGCGTATCTTTGAGCGTTTCTTCCGTGCGGACGATGCTCACTCGACACCGGGTTTCGGGCTTGGTCTGCCCATTGCCCAAACCATCATCGAAAAGCATCAGGGTTGGATTGATGTTGAAAGTACCCCCGCTAAAGGCACAACCTTTATTATCCACTTACCGCAAACCGCAGCCGAAGTCATATCACTGCCCACCTTAGAGCTTGCCACAACCTGAGCCTGTGATGTACAACTCTCCATGAGAAAACGACATTTTTTGGAAATAAACAGGTTATTGCGATGACATCACCACAGATTGATACGATTGCCATGCGTGCCGACGAACAGCTTGACGAGGCACGTCTGGCCGATTATTTAGGCGATAAACTGCAAGGGGCTGATCATCCGCTGACGGTGCGGCAGTTCGGTGGTGGTGCCGCGAACCTGACTTATCTGCTCGATTTTGGCGCTCAACAGTATGTCCTGCGTCGGCCACCACTTGGGCCGGTCGCCCCTTCTGCACATGATATGGCTCGCGAGTACCGAGTGCTGTCGGTTCTGCATCAAGCCTTCGCGTATGCCCCACGGGCTTATCTCTTATGTGAAGACAACACCATCATCGGTGCGCCGTTCTTCATCATGGAACGTCGCAGCGGCTTAGTTGTCCGGCGGTCACTGCCTGTCGAATACGCCGCCATTTCTGACGCACCGCAGCAGATGAGTTTGGCGCTGGTCGATGCGCTGGCTGATTTCCACTCGGTGGATTATGAAGCGTTAGGCCTAGGAACATTAGGCAAACCGGATGGCTTTATTGAACGCCAGATCGAAGGCTGGTACGGGCGCTGGAATAAAGCCAAAGTGGATGACCTCGCGGATATGGACACGGTTTATCAGTGGCTTAAAGCGCATCTGCCGCCAACGTCCGCGCCTACCCTCGTCCATAATGACTACAAACTCGATAATGTGATGTTGGCCTACGATAATCCGGCTCAACTCGTCGCCATTTTTGATTGGGACATGTGTACGCTGGGCGATCCCTTAGCTGATCTTGGTGCGCTGCTGACCTATTGGACCGAACCGACCGACGCACCTTATCTGCAAATGACGGCTATGATGCCGGTTGGTGACAGCCGTTTTCCCACACGTGCCGAATTGGTGCAGCGTTATGCCCAACGCAGCGGGCGTGATGTCTCGCATATTCGCTTTTATCACACGCTGGGCATTTACCGTTTGGTGGTGATTTGCGCCCAGATTTACATCCGCTATAAACGGGGTCAGACTCAAGACCAGCGCTTTGAAAGCTTTGGCATGATGATCCCGCTGCTGGCACAAGCCGCTGTCGAAATCGCCAACAGATCGTCATTTACCGCCTGACCCTTTGATTCGCAAACTGCATAATTTGAATCGGGTCAAACCCCTTTAACGGCGAACTTACGAGAGCGATCTGCCGAAAATTCGCAAAATTCTTTAGATTCACTCGTGCATTTTTGTATTGGCGGCAGTGGCGGCGGCGGCAGCAATGCCATACGGCTTGATTTGGATGATAAGGTACATGGGGCAAAAAAATACGCAACTCATTCACAGTGTCGCCCATCAACTATTGTAAAAGATATGGAGCGTGAATGGGTTACATTTTGGAAGAACATTTTGTAACTCTTTGGCACGATTGAGACCAACTATTTTAAGTGAGAAACACTATTCAGATCGTTGGTGATTGGTTAGTGAATCGTTTGCCGACAAACCTAAAGTAAACGTGGAAAATAATAATTCGTCATTCCGAGTCATAAGAGGCAAGTGAACGTAAAGCACAATCATCATCAATGAACGGGCGGTGCGCGGAACAAATACAAAGCCAAAAACGTTTAATAGGTTAAGACACGGATTGTCCTGCATGAAAAACGAACTGATTAAGTGTGCTTGAGCAAGTTGCAATTTCATATCCATTGAGAAAAATTTACGAAAACACGAAATTTTTGTGAAATTTGTCAATAATTGAGACTCTGGCGACATTAGTACGTATATGCTCATAGATAGAGTGGTGTGTGATACTGATGAATTCCAATATGCTCCCTCACACACCCTTCTGTAATAGCATTACAAAGTTTTCCATTCAGGTTTTCGTCGGGACGGCTTTCAACACAACATCTTAATGATTTGACAGGGCATTCAGCCTTATGTTGAAAGTACACACTATTAATTAAGGAAGCATGAAGAGCATGAAGACAAACAATAGTTCAAATTCCGGTGCTTATGTTCTCATCATCAACGACCAGCCCAAGCT
>JACDGI010000152.1 GCA_013821665.1 Anaerolineae bacterium | reverse complement strand
GTTGTGCCACAGGCGCGGGTGGCGGTGCGACTGGCTTGGCCGCTGGTGGTGGCATCGGCACAGGCGGTTTGGCGACCGGCGCGGGAGCAGGTGGCGGCGCTACCGGTTTAGCAATCGGCGCGGGGGCAGGTGCTGGCACAGGTGTCGAGACAGCCGGTTTAGCCGCAGGAGAGGGTGGCGGTGCTGCTGGTTTGGCGGCTGGCGCGGGTGAGGCAGACTTGGCAATGGGCACACCATAGCCAATCTTCTTGCCGCGATCTTTACCTTCCGACGGGATATAGCCCGGTTCGTCAATGACTACCGAATCGGGATCTACTTCAGCAATATCAACATCTGCCGTAGTGGTCAGCGTGTCCGTGTCCGCGCCTTGACGTTTAGCCAGCGTTTCCATCCACGCCATGATCTCTTCAGGAGTCATCGCGTCAAAATTTGGTGCATTATCCGCCATCGCTCATTCCTCTCAGCATCGTGTCGCCCGGTGATTTATTGTAACCAGGGCGGTATATCTACATTATCGGTTTCACTCTCACCCGCTGGTGATCTGTCCGGCTGTTCAGTCGGTTTACGCAGCCATGTTGGCAGCTTCGAGAAGACGAAACGGCGTAGGGCTGTTTTGTCTGCCACAACAGTGACCTGCTGCGATTCTTCACTGACAATATCCAGCAGCCAACCAAATTCGGGACGCGTCTTGGACTCTTTGGCCGGTTTTGGTGCGGCGGATGCTGCTTTGTTGGTCGGTAAGAATTCGGTTTCAACTGGCTCGTCTTCGGGCGCGTCATAATCAACATCGAGTCCCGGAACCATCGCATTCAGCCAATCGGGTGCATTGGTGGCTGGCGCTGGCGCAGCGGGCATTGATTCCTCGGCTGGCGCTTCGTCCCACTCATATGCTTTTTCGGCCTCGCCATTGGTCGCTGGTTTCTGGCTTGCGTCGTTCATGGCCGTTAACCAATCCGGGACATCAGCCGTCATTTCAGGCGCTAATTCTCCGGCTTCCGACCACTCTTCATCGGTCATCGATTGGTCGGCATCCGATACCGTCTCGTTTTGCATGTCATTCAGTACATCGGACATACTGCTGGCTGGGACACGCGCGTTGGCGACCGGCTGCGCTTCGTTCGGCTGCTGCATGGCGGTTAACCAATCCGGCGTATCATCGGCAATTGCGGAGGCTGGTTCAGCTTCAGTTTCGTCGTCCTCAGGCTGCATAGCTGAGAGCCAATCAGGTGTGTCGGCGACCGCCAACGGTTCAGGTTCGGCTTCGTTTTCATCTTCGGGTTGCATAGCTGAGAGCCAATCAGGTGTGTCGGCGACAGCCAACGGTTCGGGTTCGGCCTCGTTTTCATCTTCGGGTTGCATAGCTGAGAGCCAATCGGGCGTATCTGCGACAGCTAGCGGTTCGGGTTCGTCAGGTTGCATGGCCGATAGCCAATCAGGTTCATCGGCAGCAGTGACCGGTTCAGCTTCAGGTTCATCGCCAATGTCCATGCTCGATAGCCAATCGGGAGTGTTGGCGACAGCCAAAGGTTCGGCTTCAGGCTCGTCATCCACATTCATGCTGGATAGCCAATCAGGCGCGTCAGCCGCAGCGAGCGGTTCGGCTTCAGCTTCGGGTTCTTCTGGTGCCATCGACGTGAGCCAATCAGGCGTATCGGCGACAGCCAGTGGTTCGGCCTCAGGTTCGTCGCCAATGTCCATGCTGGATAGCCAATCAGGCGCGTCAGCCTCAGCAAGCGGTTCGGCTTCAGGTTCGTCGCCGATGTCCATGCTCGATAACCAATCAGGTGCATCAGTAGCGGCAATAGGCTCAGCTTCAGGTTCGTCGCCAATATCCATGCCGGATAGCCAATCAGGTGCATCAGCCGCAGAGAGAGGTTCGGCCTCAGGTTCATTGGGTTCTAAGGAGGTGAGCCAATCAGGCGCATCGGCAGCGGCGAGAGGTTCAGCCTCAGGCTCGTCATCCACATTCATGCTTGAGAGCCAATCAGGCGCATCGGCAGCAGCCAGCGGTTCAGCTTCAGGCTCATCGTCCACATTCATTCTGGACAACCAATCGGGAGCATCGGCGGCATCCAGCGGTTCGGCTTCAGCCCCGACTTCTTTCGGTGCCATCTCCGTGAGCCAATCGGGCGTGTCAGCCTCGGCAAGCGGTTCAGCCTCAGGCTCATTATCTGAAATACCACCAATATCCATACTGGACAGCCAATCAGGCACATCACTGGCGGATGGAACCGGTGGCAGTTCATCCGCCGTTGACATCCATTCGAATCCATTTTCGTCAACCTTCGAGGCTGTTGGTGTCGGGCTGGATGGGGTATCAATTTGCAAGTCGCCCAGCCAATCGGGAACATCGGCTGGTGATTGTTCCATTGAGGGTGCTTCAGGGACATCAACTTTTTCTTTGCCGAGCCAATTCAACATGCTTGATCCGACAGCTTTAGGTGCTTCTTCGACCGGAGCCGCCTCGGAGGCAGCCAAGTCCGGTAAATCGGTCATCCAATCAATATCGTTCTCGGAAGCCACTTCAGCGCCACCGACAATTTCGGTATTGGTCGCAGATGCGTTGAGCCAATCCGGGAAATCGGCTTGCGACGGTGCAGCAGTCGCAGCCGGATCATCTTCTTCCATCCATGTAAATGAATCAGTTGGCTCGGCTTCCGGTTCAGGTTCGGAAGACAGCCAATCCAACGGATCTTTTTCATCGGCCATTGTATCCTGCCATTCTGGCGTTGCAGCCGTTGAGGAAACGTCCGCCTGTGCTGGCGACTGTTCCGACAAAGAGGTCTGGTTATTCACCAGTGATTCATGGTCAAATGCTTCATCGAGCAAACTGTCATCAGACAGCCAATCTAAAGGATCATTTATGGGTTCTGCGGCAGTGGTGGGAACGGGATCAGATGTAGCTGGTTCAGTCGAGAGCAGCCAAGCGAGTGGATCACCAGCCTGATCTTCCGACAGAGGTAAATCATCCGTGCCTTTTCCCGGTTGGGGCACAGCCTGTCCTACAACGAGTTCATTACCACCGTAGCCCTGTAACCAACTGAGAGGATCAGCCGCGTCGCTTTCTTGAAGGGCTAGATTATCGGCATCAGCACCGTATTGATCTTCGTCATTGTCACCACGGGCGGCATCTTCATCAATCTCAACACCAGTACTGCGCAGCCACGCCAGTGGATCGTTTTCTTCGGGTTGTATGACACGTTCGCGGCGGAAGGGAAGCTCTTCGGTGGGTGGGGCACTATCTGTATCGGGCACAAGGCTGGCAAGATCCGGTAAATCGCCCGTGTAAACCGCAGCGGCAGCTTCGGGTGCTGATACTAAGGTTGGTTGTTCATCAACATCATCCATAAAGGATTGGAATAAATCGGGTGAAACAGGCTCAGGTTGTGGTGTTTGTTCCGGTAGAGGCGTGAGCCGTCCCGTTAACCCACGTTTTGGGGCGGGAATGTTCGGTTTTGCTGTGGGTTCGGACGGTAATGGGCCGGACTGTTGTTTATTCAGTCGTCCTGCCAGACCGGTTAATGGGCCAGTCGGTTTGCGAATAGTCGGTGAGGTATCATCGGCTATGTAGGGCAGGTCATTAGACGTATCGCCCCAATCAGCACTGGTCAATGAACCGCCGAAGGATTGTCGCGCCATTGTCTCTTCATCGACCGAAATATCGCTGAAGAAGTCAGGAACCGCATCAGTATCTGCGGGGACTTGCTGCATCTCGCCTGTGCCGGTGACATCCACCAGCCAATCGGGCGTACCCGCCATCATCTCACGCTCGGCAGCCCGTTGATAATCGAGTTCTTCTAGCTTGAAGGCGTTGTCGGGAACATCTTGTCCCTGCGCCAGTTCTAACGCCAGATAGGGATCAAGCGACTCGATACGACCAATATAACGCTGCGCGTCGGATGGACGTGATTCGGTCAGCCACATGGCGGCTAATAAGGTGTTGGCAACAAGACAATCCGGCAGCACTTTGAGGACTTCGAGTGCGGTTTCCGCAGCTTCCACCCGCTGACCGCGATCCCAATAGGTCTGGGCCAGCAGCAGCGGTAAATCCAGCCGTTCAGGCGATAAAACGCGTGCTTTTTGCAGCGTATCAATGGCTTGCTCGTACAATCCGTTACGCATGTACTGGCGTGCAACGGCGGCAGCCGTCAACTGGACTTTGCCGTGTTCGGTTTTGCGATATTTACGGTAAAGCTCTCGTAGATTGTCGAGGATGGTTTGGTCGTTAGGCGTTTGTTCGAAGGCCCGTTCCAAGTGCCAGATGGCATCGTCGGGGCGCTTTTCGATGCGATAGACTTCGCTCAGTCCGGCGTGGGCTTCGCGGTCATCGGGGAATATGCTCAGGACACGGCGCATCACCTCGCCTGCTTCCGCCCAACGGGAAGTCGCGACGAGTGCTTGACCTAGCAGACGATAAGCCTGCGCGTCCTTGGGATAATATTGCAAGATATGCCGACAGTGTAGGATGACTTCGGCAGCGCTGCCACTCTTGAGCAGGGTATCTAGTTTGGCGAGATAATCTCGTAGGCTGATGTCGGCCATTCTGCTCTTAATCCTGTCGCCAGCAAACACAAATTTATCCGGCGTTCGGCTGTTTTGAAGATTATAGCATATAATCCCAATTCGGAAGCGCAAGCTATCTTAATCAATTTCAAACTATTGGATGAGAAAATGGTCAGGTCGAAGAACACATTACAAATTTGGTATTTACTGATTGTTTTCCCGCTGCTGCTTGGCTTCCAGACGACACCTCAACCCCAACCGACACTTGAAGATTTTTGGAACGGTAAAGCCGACTGGGTCATGGATATTGCCAACGTCGGTTTGCCCGTCGGTGAAAGCGACACCCTTTATAAAGGAAATAATGAGTATTGGTCATATCTCCACGCCAGTGATCAATCGGCTGGTGTGGTTGATCAATGCGGCGATCCGGTGGCTTTCCCCGGCTGTACGACACTCTGGCAAAGCACGGACGGTGGCAAAAGTTTTGCTATCACCGCGCCGGTGTGCCTGATGCAATGTACATCCTGCCCCTGTGATGACCAGCGCGACCACATCACCGCCCAGCAGTATCCGCGTGTAGTAGATGCTGGTGATCGGCAGTATATGGCCTACGAATGGCACGCTCAGGTCATGCTGCGTTCATCCACAGACGGTATCAACTGGTCGGATTGGAAGTATCTGCTGACTCCGGGTGGCACATGGCCCACATCGTATAAAGCATGTACCGAAACTGAAACCATTGGCCCGCACCCGAATATTCGTGGGCAAGCGGATGGCTGTCTGGTGGGTGCGCCACCGGGATTGTATGTGGAAGGCAGTACGCTGTATGTGTTCGTGGCAGCCGGATCAGCGCCGGGGCATATGCGTTGTTATAAGGGTGATCGCTACGGCGACTTGGGCAAGCTCAAACGCTGCGATACTGATCCGTTGTTCAGCGGTGCGGCTGAATATGGCCCGACTGATATTACTGTTGGCACAGCTATTGATGCCTACTTTGACTTTCGTTATACCAGCGCTGCCGATGTCTTGAAGGTGGGCGACCATTACTATATGTCATACGAAGGCGTTCGCGGGCCAGACGTGTTGGAACGCGGCATGGATACACAGTTTGGATTGGGTTTTGCGCGTTCCGTTGGAAACAGCATCGACGGCTCATGGGAGAAATATGCACACAACCCCGTGATTGATCCAACCGGTTTCAACGTGGGCATCGGTCATGCCGATATGCTGGTGGTCGATGGTGTGACCATCATGTATACGCAAACCGGCGAACAGACACGCGGAAGATATGTATTACGGTGGAAATGAGGCCAATTATGGAAAGTAATGAGAAATTACTTGTAGACAAAGTTGCTTACATGACTGCTGAACAGCAGACACAGACACTAAAGTTTGTTGAGGAAATCACTGCGGGAGAGAAATTGGAAGTGCCTCGTATTATTTTTACTTGTAATAACCACATTTGCGTCATGCGCGTAAAGAGTAATCATGTTGCGCGATCTTTAATGCTCGGTTCTTCACCAATTAAAGTCATTGGTGAATATCTAATGGCGGAACATAAATTATTCGTAGGAGAACCGACAGCACAAAACCTTATTGAGTCAATTGGTTCATTCCTCCCCTTTCCGCAAGAGCAGATCTATATGGTAAATGGTCATCATCTGGAAACGGGTTTACCTGTGAGTGAAGAAATTTCCAGTGTTCAAGTTCGCGGAGCATTAACTGAAACGCTTGAAGGAATAATAGGAAATTGTCTTCATCCTCTCAACCATATTGATCTGATTTCACACGATCAATTAACTCAATCTCAGATTACATTGAGAGGAACAATTAAGTATCTTCGAGGTTTTAATCAACGTTTGCAAGAAGCAACTGGGTTGAAGGTTGTTGTTGAACACTGATGAATAAAACACTAGATTATTATCTGTCGCTACCATACACCATTGAAATTATCCCAGATGTCGAAGAAGGCGGATACGTTGCACGGGTCAAAGAACTGCGGGGCTGCATGACACAAGCCGAAACATGGGAAGAGTTAAATCTCATGATCGAAGAAGCCAAAATGGGATGGTTGGAGGTGGCTTTAGAATATGGACATCCTATTCAGGAACCCGTTGGTGAATTTGTAAATTCTTAAATAACTCCTGAATCATCCTGCGCTGGATTGCACGATAGACGTGCAGCGCTTTTCGTACATCTTAACCACTTGCTTGAATCGTAATGCTTGATAAACTCGTCTTAACATTTTGGAATGTTCAGGAGGGTTTTTGCATGTCTCGTAAATTACTGTTGTGTTGTTTGATGATTGCTGCCTTCGCTGCGCTGGGGATTATCCCGGCAGCCGCGCAGGACACTTTTAAGATTGGTATGCTGCTGGTCGGCCCCAAGAATGATGGCGGCTGGAGCCAGGCCAACTACGAAGCGGGTCAATATGTCGCTAAGAATGTCCCCGGTGTGGAGTTCTTGGAACCGCTGGAAAACATCAACGCTGGTAATCCCGACATTACCACTGAAGCGGCTGCCAAATCGTTGATCGATGCTGGCGCGAAGGTCGTCTTCATGACCACCGACGACTACGCGGACGACACCGATAAGATCGCCACCAAGTACCCCGATGTTACCTTCATCCACACATCGGGCGACCATGTGTATTCCGGCGTAGCGCCCAAGAATGTGGGTAACGTCATGGGACAAATGGAATGGGGCAAGATGATGGCGGGCTGCGCGGCTGGTCTGACCACCCAGAGTGGTAGCATCGGTTACGTTGGGCCGCTGGTCAACGCCGAAACCCGCCGTTTGGTTTCGTCGGCTTACTTGGGCGCCAAATATTGCTACGAAAATTATCGTGGTATGAGCGGTGCTGATCTCAAGTTCGATGTGGTGTGGATCGGTTTCTGGTTCAATATCCCCGGCGTGACGCTTGATCCCACCGAAGTTTCGACCCAATTGATCGACGAAGGCAAAGATGTGCTGCTCTCGGGTATTGATACCACCGAAGCCATCACCACCGCCGACAAGAGCACTAAAGAAGGCAAGAAGGTCTGGGCAATCCCATACGATTTGGCATCCGCTTGCGACATTGCTCCCGATGTGTGCCTCGGCGTGCCGTACTTCAACTGGGGCCCCGCTTATAAGGGTATTGTTGAAGCCGTTAAGGGTGGTACTTGGACTCCAAGCTGGGATTACAATCCCCCGGATTGGAAAGACATCAATAACTTGGACACTTCGGCTGTTGGCTTTGTTCAAGGCTCCGCCTTGAGCGCCGATAACAAGAAGTCACTGGATGATTTCATTGCGAAGATGGCGACTTATGCCACTGACCCGGCTAACAAGGACACCTTCTGGCTGTGGCAAGGGCCGTTGAACTACGCTGATGGCACCGTTTTGGCGAAGGACGGCGAGAAGCTGCCGATGATCGCCAAGCCAGCCGATGGCCCAAGCGTCTGGTACCTTGACCAAGTCTTAGAAGGCATGGGCAGCAAGGCCAAAGAATAGTCATTAGCTTCTAGTCTTTAGTTAGAAGACAAAAAGCCAATACGGAAAGGCGGGTAGCAATACTCGCCTTTTTATTTGCCCATCGCTTGACAATCATGAACTTTTGTTCTAAAATAGAAGAGGGAATAGATCCGTTTTGGAGAATATTGCATGTCATCATCTGTTCGCCACTCGCCGTTTAAAATGAGAAGCAAAGTCAGCAGCAGCATACCCTTTTGTGCGGCGGCGGCTACAGCCGAGCCATCCGCTGCATTTGTGTCATTTCGGCGGTAATGAGCGAGCGTCCCGCCGACATAAAACGTCAATTCGGCGGCTTGCTCCCTCACACCCGCTGCACACTTCGGCGGAAGTATTGCAATTTGTGCACAAATTGCAACAACATTTGCAATATTTTAAACATTTGATACTCACATTAATTCACCCAAGGAGCAACCATGCCTCAATCTCCCGGCGTCTACCTTATAATCGATTTTGATTGGCCGAATCCTATCCAGTCGGATCATGCCAAATTGGCACATCACTTGCATGATGTCGTACAAGGCAAAACGTGGATTAAAGAAGCGGTCGCGGCCAGTGGTGGAGTTGGTGGTCTGCAAGACTCGGTTTGGGTTTTCTGGCTCGAAAATTATGCAGCCTTAGATCAATTGTTACGTGATGAAAAAGATGAAGTGGCACAGGCCTACAAAACCTTCTTTTCTGTAATGCCTGTCGTCAACGAGAAGATCCGTGAGGCGGTGACATTTTTGTAGGAGTTGATATGAGCCAATACTCACATCGTAGGGCATAAAAGCTACATGGGCATGATTCTTTAGGAAACACGCCTCTTCCGGTTATAGTGTTACGTGATACATAATGTTTCATTTACCGAAAGGAGCTCCCATGTCCCGCGTAGTCCACTTTGAAATCCACGCCGAAAACCCCGCACGAGCCAGCCAATTTTATAGCACCGTGTTTGGCTGGGTAATTCAAAAAATGGGTGATCTGGATTATTGGTTGGTTACTACTGGCCCTGACGCACAAGCCGGTATCAATGGCGGATTATTCCCTCGACGTGGCCCCATGCCCAGCGATCCTAACCCCATTTCGGCCTTCGTATGCAGCATTGATGTGGATAACATCGACTTGGCGATGGGGCAGGTCATCACAGCCGGTGGCACGATTGTCGTGCCCAAACGCGCCTTTCCCGGCGTGGGTTGGTCAGCTTATGGCAAAGATACCGAAGGCAACATTTTCGGCCTATCCCAAAATGATCCTAATGCGAGGTAATTCATGATTACGAACGAATCCGTTTCCCTATGGTTGGCGAATTACGTCGAGGCATGGAAGAGTTATGATCCCGATGCCATCGGCGCGTTGTTCAGTGAAGATGCCCATTACTATTATTCGCCTTACAGCGAACCGCTAGAAGGACGCGAGACGATTGTTGCCAGTTGGTTGGAAAATCGAGACAAGGCCGGAACTTATACCGCCGAGTATCGCGTGATTGCAACGAATGGCAATCTTGTGGTGACGAGTGGACGCAGCAGCTACTTTGAGGACGATGGTAAAACACTCGTCCGTGAGTATGATAATGTTTTCGTGATCGAATTTGACGATACCGGAAAGTGCAGCCTCTTCAAAGAATGGTATATGAAGAATCCGAACAACAAAGCATAGTGATACTTTCGCTCAGCCGAGGTGCCAGAATATCTTCATACCGATCACCAGCATGACGAAACAAATCAGGGTTAAGATCCAACCCGCGCGAAAGAAATCGGAGAAACGATAGTTGGCAGGGCCGATCACCAGCGCATTGACAGGATGGGCAATTGGCGTGAGGAACGATGCTGAACAGGCGATGGCGGAGGCAACCGCTATCGCCTGTGGACTGGTATTCAAAGAAATCGCCGCGCTAATCAGAATCGGGGCAGTGATGAGCGTAGTCACCTGTCCGGCCACCACTTGCGAGATCAGCGCTGTGAAGAGATAGGCTCCGGCTGCCAAACCCAGCGGCCCAAATGGCGCGACGATTTTGACAACAATATCCCCTAGCAAGCCAGCCAATCCGGTGTTAACCATCGCTAGGCTTACCGGATACATGCCGGCAATAAGAATAATCGCTTGCCATTCCATCGTGCGGTACGCCTCGTCCATCGTGATTAAACCGACAACAATCAGGATCACAGCCGCAATTAATGTTGCCAGATAAATCGGGAAGCCCATGATGGCTGCCGCAATCGCCGCCAGTGTGACGACGATAGCCAATGTGGCACGCTTATAACGCACGGGTTGGTCACCCAAATCGGTTTCCAGCGTCAGGAAATCCGGATTGCGTTGCAGTTGTTTGAGACGGTCAGGCGAACCGACAAGAAGCACTGAATCACCGGGATTGAGTTTGAAATCCGCCACATCGGTACGGTAACTGCGATGATCTCGCAGCAGTGCGACAGCGGTATAACCATAGTTACGCCGAAACTCCAATTCTTTAAGCGAGTTACCGACTGCTCGCGAATGCGGTGCCAGAATCATCTCGGCAAATGACACGCCGCGTGTGCTGATGTGTCCGTTGGCGCTGGCTTCGCGCCCCACTTTGAAGCCCATATCGCTAAGCTGCATGACGCGTTCTTCGCGTCCGATGGTCAGTAGAATATCACCTGCCTGAATCATCTGTTGAGGCGAAGGCGCAAAGATCGCTTGGCGGCCATGCCAGATGGCAACCACCGTCAATCCTAAGCGTCTGCCAATATCAGTTTCGGCTAAGGTTTTTTCGACGGCTAGAGAAGTGGATGGTACCTCGATTTCCCATAAGCGTTCGCCCAATTGGTATGTGTCTTCAAGGTCACTGCCGGTTGTGCGCCGGATCATACTCTGTTCCGGTGATGGGTCACGATTCGGCAGGAGGCGGTTGCCAAATAGGGTAATGAAGGCGATGCCCGCCAGCGCAATCAGCCCACCGGTGGGCGTAAAATCCAGAATGTGCAAAGGCGCTTGGGGCGGATTAGCCGTTCGCAGCAAATCACTAGCGATGATGTTGGCAGTCGTGAAGTAGGTCGCCGCGCCACCCAAGCAGCTTCCATAGGCAACCGGCAGCAGCAGTTTGCTCGGCTTGGTATTCGTCCGGCGCGAGAGTTCCATTGCAACTGGCAGTACCAGCGCGGCTGCCGCTAGATTGTTCATAAATAACGAGAAGAAAGCGCTTGTCAGAGTAATCATGCCAATCAAACGCCACTGTGATTCGCCGCTGATGTTGATGATGCGGCGGGCTAACCAGCGGGTAACACCTGTGTTATCCAAGCAGCGAGTGATGATGAATAAGCTGAAGAGAGTCACCGTAACCGGCTGGGCTAATCCGATCAGCGCTTTGATGGCATCATCTGGACTATTGGCCGGGCCTAAAACCCCTAAACCCGCGACCTGTGCCAAAGCCAGCGCCAAGGCTGTCATCATGGCGGCAACATCCAAACGCAGACGGTTGGTCGCAATCAACATTAAGGGAACGACGATAACGCCAATGACATAAAGTTGTGGGAGAGACACGTAAGAACTCCTGAACGGGGACAAACCCTGACTAGCCGATGATGCTTCATTGATAACAATATCAGATTATTACAACCTCGGTTATAATGCCAATACATATCCCTTATAGCTCTCATAACACATTGTTATACCTTCATGGCGCTTAATCTTCATCTGCTGCGAATCTTTACAACGGTAGCGACAACCGGTAATTTCAGTCAGGCCGCTAAACAGTTGTATATTAGCCAGCCAGCCGTATCGCGTGGTGTGCAAGAACTTGAACGTCAGCTTGATCTGGTGTTGATCGACCGCTCGATGAATAGCTTCACCTTGACCGAAGGCGGGCGGCTACTGTATCAACATGGGCTGCATATTTTCGCTGCCGAACGTGCCGCCGAAATCGCGCTGGAAGAACTCCACGGGCTGGTGCGCGGGCAGCTCGCGCTCGGAGCCAGCCAGACCATTGGCACCTATTTGTTACCGCCGTTACTGCGGCAGTTTCATCGCCGTTATCCCGGTGTACGTCTGATGCTCGACATTCTGAATACCCACCAAATTATTGAACGGCTGGTTAGCGCCCCGCTGGATTTGGCTTTTGTCGAAGGGCCGGTTGATCAGCCCAACCTGATCATTAGCCCGTGGCGCGTCGATACGCTGGTGGTGATTGCCGCACCGGATCATCCGCTGGTGAAAAAGCAGCCGCTCTCCGCAGCCGACATCCTTGCCCAGCCATTTATTATGCGCGAAATAGGTTCCGGCACGCGTGAAAATATCGAGATGGCGGTCAAGGCACGCGGAGTAGAACTGGATATTGCGATGGAATTGGGTGACACTTCAGCCATTAAAGAGGCGGTGGCAGCAGGTCTAGGCATTTCAATTGTCTCCGAGGCGACCATTAAACTTGAACGGGCTGTCGGTAAATTAGTGGTTCTGGATGTGCCAGATTTCATCCTCACCCGCACCATGAGCCAGATCGCGGTGGCGCAGCGTCCGTTAAGTCGGGCGGCTACCATCTTCCAGAACATGTTAAAAGAATCTATTGAATGAGAGGGCAAATGAACCGAAAACGCCATCAAACTATTGCCACGTCATTGCTAACTCTGATTTTCATAACGGCTATTTTCAACCATACGAATGCCCAATTAGGTGTAAGAACAAATGCTCCCATCCTAGCTTCTTCAACGGCTGCTCAACCCCCACCCACTGTTAACCCTGAAGAGAGCTTTGTTAGCTTTCAAGATTTGGCGTGGAGTCCTGACGGAACCAAAATTGCGGTTGCGAGTGGCGGTGAGGTTTGCCA
>JACDGI010000151.1 GCA_013821665.1 Anaerolineae bacterium | reverse complement strand
AAAGAATATGCCAAATCTCGACCTGATAAAATCCGAGCAGGGTCCACGCCTCGCCTTTCTTGAAAAAGCCGAGGTGAATATTATTGCGGAAACGCTGGTCGCTTTTGCCAATACTGAAGGTGGCACCATCATTTTCGGGCTGAAGGAAGATGGTGAGGTTGCTCCTAAAAAGATTGATACTAAAACTTTAGAAAAAGCGCTGCGTGACGCGGACTCAGCCTGTAATCCTCCCGTAGTTATAGGCAACTGGGAAGAGGTCGAAAGCGAAAAAGGAACTGTCTTCATTTTACGTGTACCGCGTAGCATTGAACTCCATGCCATCTCGGATGGGCGCGTCCTCATTCGCAGCGGGGTCAAGAATCGTCCACTCGGCGGACAAGAAATCCTCAAACTGGCAAGTGCCAAAAACACCGGTGACTTCGAAACCGAAACGGTTTCCGGGGCAACCATTGACGATTTCAGCAATAAAATGATTACCGAATATCTCGCCAAACGTGCCGAGCGTACCAAGCGCCCCTATAACGGTAAAGTCGCGGATTTGCTCAAGGAAATCGGTGCAACTGATAACGACGGCAAAGCAACCGTCAACGGCATTTTGATGTTCAGCGAATATCCTCAGCATTGGATACCGCAAAGCAGTGTGGTTTTCGCCAAGTTCGTCGGCAAAACCCCGCGCGGCGAAAATGGACTGGCAGGTTATACCCGTCGCGAAGAACTCACCGGACCACTCCCCCGATTGATCGAAAATGCGTGGAACTTGATTTGGAGTGAGATGGCCGTCAGCGCAGTCGTTAAAGGACTCGAACGCGAGGAAACATACGAATACCCACAATTCGCCGTTCGTGAAGCCATCGTCAATGCCATCTGTCACCGTGATTACCGCCTGAAAGGTCGCCGCATCGAAATCCGGATGTACTCGGATCGACTTGAGGTTATTTCCCCCGGTGGTCTGCCGGGTTTTATCACTGTTGAAAACATCGTCGAGGAACATTTCAGCCGTAATCCGCGAATCGTCAATGGCTTGTTCCAGTGGGGCTACATTGAAGAGTTAGGGTTAGGTATTGATCGCATGATGGAAGTTATGCAGCAAGCCGGTCACAAACCGCCCTACTTTGATGCCCGTCCTTACAGCTTCGCGGTAACACTCTACAACGAACGCGAGAAACAAAAAGCACCTGAATGGGCGCGCAATACCAATCATCGTCAGGCACGCGCTTTGCAATATATACGCGACCACGGCTCAATTACAAATCGCGAATATCGCTCACTTTGCCAAGGGGTATCGGCGGAAACGCTGCGTCTAGACCTTGCGGACATGGTGATACAAGGGATATTGCTCAAAGTTGGGTCAAAGAAAGGTACTTACTATATCCTCAAGTAGGATACCTGATACCACAATTGCCGTACTCTTCGTAGTAAGGTTTGGATCGACATGGATTCAGTTTTCAATGCATCCATAGCTATTAGCAGCGGGCTCTATGCTTGTTTGTTAATTTATATTCAGATCAAGCGAAGGCAGCTTCGCATAGGTCGATTATGGCTGTCTGCCCTGCTCCTTTTGGCTGCACTGACTGATCTTTTACTCATTCCTCTTTTTGACACCTATCATCTACCATTTACCAGCGGCTTCGGCATTTCAGCTTTAGTCATCGGCATTTTAGGCGTATATGGATACCTGATACTCAAAGAAATTCGTGCGGACGATAGTTCTTTATCCCGCGTTTGGTTAGCGCTCAGCACGATTTGGCTAGTCGCTTTTTTGATTTCGGGAATTTCCGGTTCAACCGTCGGCAGTGGGAATTGGATCGTCGAAGCGATCCAGCACCCAAATGTCTCTGCTTTGATATTTATCGGCGGGTTTTTCGTTGGTAGCGTGATACTACTCGGCACAGCTTTATGGTCGTTTTATACAGCGAGCCTGCCGGAAATCGCGAACCGTGTACTTTTCTGGTCTGTCAATTGCTTTACGATGCTTTTTGGCTGTTTTTTACTGGTAAGCGGTACAACCTTATTAATTTTGCTTGGTGTAATCACCCTACTCCTTGGATGCACGGGTGTCATTTACGGGAGTGTTACCTATCAAGTAATCGACATACGGAATGCTTTCAATCGGGCGATACGCACGACTTTGCTGGTTGGGCTTACAGCAGTCATGGTTTTCGTCGCTTTATACATCACCAATGGCTTCAATATCCCTCATACGCTTGAAGGTATATTGCTGCTGGTCGTCATTGCCGTTGTGGCCGCAACTCTATATGTCCCTATTCGAAAGCTAGTCGAACTTATTATTAATCCTATTTTCAGAAGGAATCAGATCGACGCAGCGTTTGTCACTCGCCAATACAGCCAACAAATATCGCTGTCGGTTGAGTTGGACACATTGATCGGCACAATCATAAATACCCTCAATAAGATGATGCGTGTACGCCGATCAGGGTTGATACTCGTGAATGATACAGGCGAAGGCAAAGTGGAATTGCAACCCATGCAAGGCAGCTTCGCAGAATTAAATAACTTAAGCGGTGTTCTTTACAAAAAAAGTCCGCTTTATCAGCAGTTTGCTACCGCGCAAGCGCCCGTTTCCCAATTTGAAATTGAATACAGCCCAAAGTATCAAACCATGTTGAAGGTCGAACGTGACTTTTTCCAAAGCCTACATACCAGTGCCTATGCACCAATTATTGTCGAAGGTGATTTAACAGGGATATTGGTTTGTGGATCGAAACTCAACGATTCGCCGTTCTATCCACATGATCTGGCATTGTTAGCAACACTTGCAAACCAAACGGGTGTGGCTTTGCGTAATGCCCGCTTAGTATCTGACCTACGCAAACTCAACGATGATACAGCACGCCTAAACAATGGACTCGCCAGCGCTAACCAGCAAATGGGCAAGTTAGACGCAGTTAAGACGGACTTTGTGACAATTGCCAGCCACGAACTTCGGACACCTTTGGCGCAGCTACGCGGTTACACCGACATCATGGATGCCCTCAATGAATCAGGTATGTTAGATACCGAGAAGACCAGCGGCATGATCGACAACATGAGAAAAGCAACCGAGCGCATGGAAGAGTTGATCGCGGCGATGTTAGATGTGAGCCAACTCGACGTGAATGCGATGGATCTGCGTTTTGCCTCAACAACCATTGAAACGGTGGTACGGATGGCAGTTGAACCACTAACGGACGCGATTAAACAGCGCAAACTCACCCTTTCAGCACGGGGGCTAAAAGGATTACCACCAATTGAAGCTGATCTTCAACGACTGGTACAGGCCTTCCGAAACGTGGTGGTCAACGCCATTAAGTTCACGCCAGACAAGGGACGGATCGAAGTCACCGCGAGTTTACATACACCGGAAACGCATAACGAACCGCCTTCGATTATGGTGGCAATCACTGATACGGGCGTGGGAATCAGTTCGGAAAATATTGACCTCATTTTCCAGAAATTCTTCCGTGGGTACGATCCGAGTTTGCATTCAACTGGCACTTATAAGTTTATGGGCGCAGGGCCGGGCTTAGGGTTGACGATTGCGAAGGGTGTGATTGAGGGGCACGGTGGCACGGTTTGGGCAGAAAGCCCCGGTCACGATGAAGAAAATTTCCTCGGCAGCACCTTTTATATTTTGCTCCCACTTAAGTCACCGGATACCGTTCGGCGGGTGGCAATGGATCAGAAAAATCTACTGAACTAATTTAGGTTTCGCTTGAACTTTAATAAAAACACACTTCAAAATGCTCATCTACTACAAGATCTTAAACGAGAAGCGTGGACTGCTGACATAATTGCGGCGTTAAAAACAGCCAACGTCACAACCTACGAGCAACTGTTTTCCCTTATTCGAGATGAACAGGCTGATCCGCAACCAAGAGCGGATGTCTGTGATGAAATCAGACGTTTATTCAATTGGATAGACAAAAGGCGATTTGTTCCACCTTTATTGGATGCGTTGAAAACATCTCACGAACCACTACTCCAAAATGCAATTCAGGCATTAGGCAATCTTGAAAGCAAGCGTGCTGTGACGCCTATTATCAATTTAGTTGGCAATAAAACTCTATCCTACGACACACGGCGATTTGCCATTTTAGTTTTAGTGGAAATTGGCGATAAGAATGCTATTCCGTCACTGGTCAATATTATGTTTGATAGCACTGATGATATAAAAATCCGTGAAGACGCTATCGAGCAAACAGCATGGTTTTTTGATTCCTCACTCGTAAAAACCTATATCCAACTGCTCTCCGATCCCGAATCGGATATGCGCTTTTGGGCAGCTTATGGTCTTACAGTGATGCGTACAGATATTTCAGCCGCGCTCAGAGAATTAGATCGAGTAGCCGCATTTGACCATGTTGCTCCCGACGGTTGGTGGCATATTGATCGTGAGGCACTCGATCCACTAGAAAATATTTATTGGCAGCGACTTGGTTTACGTGAAAATGAAGATTCACGCAAAAGGATACATGTTATTAGCCCTGCTCCCGAATATTCGACTTTTAAATGGCTGTTTAATCGGTGGCCGTATGGCGAATATAAAAAGCTAAAGCCTCCGAGCCTGAAAGTGGATCATAGATGGCTCACGAAAAAACTGCGCGAAGAATGGCCTAGCATCCGATTGAATATTCGTAAGCCGAGACCACAAACTTATCTTCTGGATTGGTTGATTGAGATTGATGGCGAACCATTGATCGGAGGATTACACCGTGAGCAATATGCAGTGGTGATCACGGGAAACTTAAAGGCAATGAGAGTGTTCGCGACTTGGTATCGAAGCATTATTGAACCAAAACAGTATTTGTTTCTATACGAATGGGCGGGATTGGCAACCGAGTTGAAGTCGGGCATGAGCGAGACAGGCATTGAAATGGAACAGGCCGACCGCGATAAACACACAAATGCTTTAGACGAACGAGATATTAAGTATCCTTGGGTTATTGAAACTGACTAACAGATGCCTCAACGCCAATTAGGTTTTTGAGCGTTTTTTGGAAATTGAGTGTCTTTCCCGATGTGTAGTAGGTATTAGGCGCGGATACAAGGATTAAATCAGCAGACCAGAGACGAGCCGTTTGGCGAGCAACAGCCGAACTCGGATCAATGAGTTGAACCCCCTGCCCTGCTACTTCGCCGATAGCGTCCCCTAGAAATGGAAAGTGAGTGCAGGCGAGGACAATATGATCGGCACCGGCATCAACCATCGGACGAACGTAGCCAGAAATGATTGACCGGCTCGAAGGTATATTTTGGCTTTGTTCCTCAGCGATGCGGACGAGGTCGGGAGCAATTTGAGTGATGACGCGTTTGTCCTCGGCATAACGTTCAAGTAGGCGTTTATAAAGTGTGCCTTCGGCTGTCGCGCGAGTAGAAAGTACACCAACAACGCCGGTTTTGGAGGCTTCCAAAGCTGGCTTTACAGCAGGTTCCATACCCACAAAAGGTATATCAGGATATTTGGCGCGTAGATATTCGAGGCTGGCAGCACTAGCTGTATTGCAGGCAATTACGATTACGACAGCGCCCTGCTCGATCAGAAAACGCGTAATGCGATCCGAGAAGGCTTGGATTTCAGTGATGGGACGCGGGCCATAAGGAAGATTGGCCTGATCAGCAATATAGATTGTGGGGTGATTAGGGAGCAAATGGTGGATTTCGCGCAGGACGGAAAGCCCACCGATACCGGAGTCAAAAACGCCGATTTTAGGCGGAAGTGCCACCAGCAGCGGCCTCAACAAAGGCTTTGAACAGACGCTTCATAGCAGGATCATCACGGTAAAGGTCTTCTGGATGCCACTGAACACTGAGGACGAATTTCTTGTGCGGCATTTCGATGGCTTCAACGACACCATCCGCTGAGTAGGCAGTCACGCACATATCAGGAGCAGCTAAACCGACCGATTGATGATGAAGGCTATTCACGGCGATGTGAGTTGTGCCGAGGATACTCGCAAGGCGGCTGCCGGGGTCAATTTCCACGTCGTGTGGACGTGAATTACGCGGGACAGTGACGTTATGTGAGATGCCAGTCCCAATCTCAGACGGCACATCTTGAATGAGCGTACCTCCAAGGGCGACATTAACCACCTGATGTCCACGACAAATCCCAAAAACAGGTAGATCATCACTGACGGCCCAACGCGTCAATTCGACTTCAACATGATCACGCGCATCGTCAATATTATCAGTGAGGGGGTTCATGTCTGCACCGTAAATATCGGGACGCATATCGCCACCACCGGGCAGCAGGATGGCATCAAGGCGCTCGTAAATTTCACGAAGCGCCTCGTCTTTGATGCTTATTGGAATCAGAACAGGGAGACCACCGGCTTCTTCTACGGCTTGAATGATCGCCACGTAGGCACGGTTATATTCCCATCCTGAATCGGTGGTATAGCTAGAAGTCGTAACCCCAATTAAGGGCTTCACGAAATTAGCCTCTGCGTTCCTTCAAACGGGCAGCCTTACCACGCAGATCGCGAAGATAATAGAGTTGGGCGCGGCGCACTTTGGAACGGCGCGTAATCTCGATCTTCTCGATGCGGGGGCTGTGGAAGAGGAATGTACGTTCCACACCAATGCTGTTACTGGCGATACGGCGGACGGTGAAATTCAGGTTGTTTCCACCCCCACGCAGGCGGATAACGACACCTTGGAAAATCTGAATACGTTCGCGGTCGCCTTCGACAATGCGAACATGCACCTTGATGGTGTCACCGGGGGCAAGTTCCGGGTGTTCCGGGGCTTTAGCCTGTAGTGAGTTTAATAACTCGTTCATGCGGTTTCGTCCTTCCGAACAAAATGCGCCTACAGGCGCAACTCAGTTCTATTCTAATAAAATCATTATAGCAGTCAGGGTGTGGTGGTTCAAGGGAACAGTTGTCAGAGAGGTCAAAGTTACAAGTCGCAAGTCAGAAGATAGATACGTTATGCGTTTTATTCCCTGAGTCTAGTTTGAAGTTGGTTTGAAAATATGATCTGGATAAGCAATTGACAGTATGGAGCAAGCGTTTTAGGCTGATACGGGTTTTGAAGTCATTTAGGAACGCATTCAATGCTGGTATTCGTCGTCATCTATATCCTGCTCGGTGCGCTACTGATCGCGGCAGCGGTTCAAAAACGATTCAAATGGTTACAAGGGCCAGCACGAGGACTACTGATTACTTATTTCACCATCGCGCTGTTATTGGCAATTGGCGAAGGTTACTTTCGGTTTGTATATGCTGAATCGGACGGCTTACCGACATTGGCTTCTCAAAATTGGCTAGCGCGTTATTGGAAGACGAACGCACTCGGTTACCGTGACCCTGATTGGAACACCGAAACATTAGCGACACGCAAAACGGTGTTGGTGGTTGGTGATTCATTTGCTGCGGGATGGGGTATCGCAAATCCCGATGATCGATTTGGAAATGTTCTTGGTAAGCGGTTGGGAGATGAGTATACGGTCATTAACTTGGGGAAACCGGGAGCAAGTACTGTCGAGGAAACGGACGATCTGCAAAAATATCCGCTGGAAAAAGTAGATGTCGTGATCCTGCAATATTATTTAAATGATATTGAAAATGCGGCATTGAGCATCGGGCTTGACCCAAAACTTGACCCAACAAAAGGTATGCCAAATTGGGCAAACGAGTCCTATCTGGCAAATTTTGCGTACTGGCGATTGGTGGCTCGGTTAAATCCGGCGCAGGAAGGCACCCAAACGTATTGGGATTGGCTATATTCGATGTATGACAATTCTACGGTGTGGGCTATCCACCAAAAACAGCTTAACCAATTCGCAGAGGCCGCCACAAAAAAAGGAGCTAAGCTGATTGTGGTCATATTTCCTAACATGCTCGACCCATTCCACAGCGTTCCTTATATTGACCGTGTCGCCCAAGCGTTTGAGGCCGAAGGACTGGACACTGGATCGATTGTAAAATTGTTTGACGCGGCGGCAGCGATGCCATTGAATGAGCGGGTCGTCTCAGAACGCGATGCCCATGCCAGCGTGATCTTTAACCATGCGGTGGGTGATATGTTGTATGACAAAGTGATCGCGGTCGAGAAATAGATATGGGGTTTAAGAATTAGGGTGAAGGCGAGCGTACATCAAAAGTGCGATGATGGTTTTAGCATCCTCAATTTCGCCACGTTCGATCATGGTTAACGCATCGGAAAAGACTACATAATCGAGTTCAATGAATTCATCAATGTCAGCCGGCAAACGTGATTCGATCAACTGAGAGGCTACAAATAGATGAATGTATTCAGTGGTGTAGCCGGGGGCAGTATAGAAACCACCGAGCGATTCGATTTTGCCCGGTTTATAACCCGTTTCTTCTTGTAATTCACGAACAGCGGCAGTCATAGGTTCTTCACCCGCATTGAGGACACCTGCCGGAATTTCGCTCATGATTTGAGCGGAAGCGCTGCGAAATTGGCGCACCAGCAAAATGCGATTTTGGTCATCAAGTGCCACCAATGCAACCGCACCCGGATAGCGAATAATTTCGCGCATTTGGTGCTGCCCATCGGATAACTCAACTTCACATAAATCGAGGGTAACAATACGGCCTGAATATATCCGCTTGGTGGAAAGTATTTTTTCGTTCATTGAGGAGCGCTTTCAAAAGGGGCAAAAAATGAAGTTTAAAAATAAGGTAGAGCAGTATTGCATTGCCCTACCCTACTTCAAATTTGATTTATGACGAAGGAATGACCAACTGCTGATTGATTACGATCAAGTTGATATTTGAAATACCGTTAGCATTTGCGATAGATACCACTGGCACATTGAAGCGCTGCGAAATCTTAAAAAGTGTATCACCCTGAACCACCACATAGGTCGAACCAACGGGGCCACCTGTACCGCCCGTCGAGCCATCTACAGGAATAGAAGTTGCGGGTGGAACCGCGCCTGTATTACCGCAGCCGGGGATGGTGAGCTTTTGTCCCACATAGATCAGGTTCATATTTGCCAAACCGCTGGCACTGGCAATGGCTTGAGGTGTCACTCCATAGATGAGTGAAATGCGGTAGAGGTTGCTATCTGAAGTCGTTACCTCGTGAATACAGTCCGTTCCATTTCCAATCGGAACTGATCCAGCCACGGTGGCTGTTGCAAAGAGGGGCGCGGCAGTCGCTGTCGGAATTCCAAATATGGCCTGTGCGGTTTGTGTAAGTTCGATACCAGCCGTATCGGTCGCCTGCTGCACGATATAGGTCGCCGTCATTTCCAATGGATCAAGCGAACCATCGGCCTGTTGAATGCTAATCCCAAGGTTTGGATCAGTGGTTGGGATGGCAAAACCATTCAAGTTCGGATCTTGGGTTGGGAAAGACTGAACTAGAGCGTTCGGATCTTGCGTGGCGGTGACTACGACTTCTTGCACAACCGGTGGATCAGTCGGGAAAAGGGTAAAAGTTGGGCCAGCCTGTGCAATTGAAATGCCACTGGAGGTGCCACCGGCTGATTGAAAACAACCGGTAAGTGATAGGAGAAGGGCAGCAAAGCCGAAAAAGCTGAGAGTCTTTTTCCAGTACGGTCGCATGAATGTCGCCCTCCTTGAAGCCTAAACAATTTTAGACTTATGAAATGATGTCAGTCTACCATTCAAGCGAATTCTCAGCAAGCATATGCGCTCAAAAAATCGAGGTTTTAACGCTTCACATTGTCGCGGTCATATTCCCAAGCGGGAACTGCTGGCAAATGAACGGATACACGCGTATATTGGTTAGGTACACTTTCGATATGGAACTTGCCATCATGTAACTGTACGGAACGAGTCACTATCGCCAAGCCAAAGCCTGAGCCTTGCTGTTCAAAGTATTTTCGTCCAAATTGCATAAATGCGCCAATATGTTCGATTTCTTCCTGCGTCATACCACGACCATAATCGGTCACAGTCAGCAGATAGTAATCGTCAAGAAGAACGCCTGACAATTGAACGGCACTGCCGGGTTGAGAGAACTTAAAGGCGTTATCCGTCAGTTCTTCAACTAATTTCTTGAGGTTGTCTTCAATCATCCGAATGGCAACATCATCGCTGATGGCTAGTTCCAAATCCGCTTCGCGGTGGTAATACTGCGCCCGCTGATAAGCAATGTCTTCAATTAAAGGGCGGGGATTAACTGTTGCAAAACTGCGCATGGCTTGAACACGGGCAGCATCCGTTTTGAGGACTTCTAACTGAGTATAGACGACATAGTTTTCAGTGAGGCGATAAAGGCGTTGGGCAGCACTATAAATATGCTGAGCCATTTCGGTAATTTTATCGGCTGACATCACATCGGCATCCATGAGCAGGATGTCAGAAAAGCCTAAAATACCAGTTAGCGGTGTACGAAGTTCATGCGGCAGCGCGAGGATAATATTCTCACGAAGTTCATTTAGACGTTCTTTGGTGAGTTTTTCACGTTCGATTTTGGTCTCAAGCCGCTGACGTACACAGCTCACCAATTCAACGGCGGTAAATGGTTTGGTCAGATAATCATCAGCACCAGAATTCATACCGAAACGGACTTCGCTTTTGTCGGAAAGTGCAGTCAAAAAGATAAAGGGTATGCTGATACCAGCACCATCTTTGCGGAGTTCGGCTAAGACACCAAAGCCATCCATTTGCGGCATCATGATGTCACAAATGATGAGATCAGGCCGATTGGCACGAGCGCTGCGAACACCTTCGAGTCCATCCGGCGCACCTGTTACTTCAAAACCCTCAAACGTGAGCATTTCGATAATATCTTTGCGAAGGGCATCGGCATCTTCGATTACCAGAATTTTGGTTAGGGTCGTATCCATGACATCCCTCAAACTACTCACATGAAGTCAGATTTACATTTGGCGAAGGTTCATTACAGAACAAGTCGAGTCTTTTATCGAATGGAGGTGAGTGGTTTGGAAGTAAGCCAATACACCCCATTTTTAACTCATTGTAAACTGAGATGATGATGCGAAGTGTTGAGATGTGTTAGCCGGGTAAGATATGTACTAGCACCAGCAAAATAATGACGATTCCAGCAATAATTCGATAATATCCGAAGGCGATGAAGTTATGGTGCGCCACATAATTGAGCAGCCAACGGATGGCGATCCATGCCACGATTCCAGCAACTACTGCGCCTAAGAGGAGATTAACAAAGTCGTTACCTTGAATTGTTTTGAGGCTCTTGAAGAGGCTGTAAAGTGTGGCGATGCCTAAGGTGGGAATGGCAAGAAAGAATGTGAAACGAGTCGCTATGGCACGATCCAAACCAAAGAGCATCCCACCGACGATAGTTGAACCGGAGCGCGAAACACCGGGTATGAGGGAGAAAATTTGCGAGATACCGACTGCAAGCGCCTGACGCGGTGTAATTGACTCCAAGGTGACTGTTGGGTTTGATAGCTGAGGGCGACGTTCAACAATCAGGAAAATAATACCGCCAATAATGAGCGAAATTGCAACCACTATCGGACGAAAAAGGAGTTCATTTATTTTGTCAGCGAAAATGAAACCCACGATACCCGCAGGAATAAAGGCGATGATGATGTTCAGCCAAAGTCGTTGAACGCCTTTATCAGTTGTCACGGTTGAAACTTGCTTCAGCAGTTCCGCGCGGAAGAAGATTATGACGGCGACTACTGTTCCAATTTGGATGAATATTTCGAATGTTTTGCTGGTTGTAAAGTTCAACAAAGCAGCGAAAACAATGAGGTGACCAGTAGATGAGATTGGTAAAAATTCCGTCAATCCTTCCACGATGCCGAGGATAATGACCTTGATGAGTTCGGGCATGACATAAATCTCCTACTGGTGGCCGAGCGACCATCCATTCACCGATTAACGATTATGAGCCGAAACAGATGGCTCTGCAAAGTGCGTCGGGTATTCTACCGCAGAAGATGAAGTTGAGGTCAGGTGGAATTAGGCGGGATGAGAACAGTGTGGTAGGCTTGCACGATATATTTATTTCAAATGAGGTTACAGATTGCGTTCTTATTTCCCTTTTCTTCGCCAAAATCCGAACTTTACGCGCTTGTGGATTGCTCAAATTATTAGTCTGTTTGGGGATTGGTTCAACATTATTGCGCTGTCCGCACTGGTAGCCCAATACACCAACAAATCTGGCTTGGCTGTAAGCGGTTTGTTGTTGGCGCGTGTGCTGCCGCCGTTCCTTGTGAGTCCATTTGCGGGTGTGTTGGTTGACCGATTTGACCGCAAGCGCTTGTTGATTATGAGTGATGTGCTGCGAACGTTCATCAGGTTATCTCTTTTATTCGCGACATCGGCTGACCGGCTGTGGATTATTTATGCCGCGACCATTTTCCAGTTTGTGTTTTCAGCCATATTTGAACCGGCGCGGTCTGCCCTGCTCCCCTCAGTTCTACCTCAAGAACATCTACTAAAGGCAAATACCCTCAGCAATGTGACATGGTCAGTGATGCTGGCAATTGGTGCGATGATCGGCGGAATCATCACAGCGGTCTTCGGGACGACAACGGCATTAGTGGTAGATGCGGCGAGTTTTGGGGTTTCCGCGCTCATATTAATGAGCATCCATGTGCAGCAACAAGCCAGCCACCCGCATGAGGCGAGATCGACTAGCGTAGCAAAAACGGGTTTTAAGGATGGTCTTGCTTATGTACGTAGCCACCCGCATATTGGTGTGTTGCTGCTCGTCAAATTTGGGTTGAGTTTCGGCAACGTGGACACGTTGATGATCGCGTATGGGACAGCCCTTTTTGTAATGGGAGAGAATGGCACGGGATCGCTCGGTCTGCTGTATGCCGCTTTCGGTTTAGGGGCACTTCTGGGACCAGCCTTACTC
>JACDGI010000150.1 GCA_013821665.1 Anaerolineae bacterium | reverse complement strand
TATTTAAATTGCCTCTATTCATACCTTGCTCAAACGTCTTCCATCCTAATATTCAAATGGCCTCTAAGATTTCATCTGGTCGTTTGCCAACGATGCTTTCATCATTCGGCAGCAATCGCTTCACAATTGAACCTTCAGCCAGTGTGTAACGCATGTCATGATCAAATATGACAATGCTAGTGTTCGGCAAATTCTGTGCAAGGAGCCGATATGTTTCAGGCATCTCGATGAGTGATCTGTCTATTTTTTCGTTTTCCGTCATATTGGAAGCCAGCATCCTAGTACCCTAACTGAATCGCCGACCAGCACTTTCAGCATATAGAGGAGTAGATTGTGATGGGCGATATGAAATTGTTTCTCTGAAACTGATTTGCGTTAAGCCAATTGGATTCTTGGGGACGCTGAGCGTTTATATTTCGGAAATGAAATATTGTGGAACAAGCATAAAAATTATAAACAGCAATAAAAAGTCTTTATTCACTGTTTTAGACGTTTGGATAATTTTATTATACGTCTTCATTTGATCGCTGTGACACCCAATATATGGTGGTATCCTAGAGTAGCGTGGTGATACTTCCCTTCTTTTTGGTTCCCTTTGAGCCTCCACGGTTCAATCCTTTCTGACCCCATGATATAATGCCCCTGTCAAATGAGTTGATACGGATTCACAGTATGTCCCTTTTAACAGCTACCAACCTCGCTAAGTCCTATGGACCCGACGATATTTTCGACAGTATCAGCATCGAAATCCCCTACCGGTCGCGCATCGCGCTGGTCGGGCCGAACGGTGCCGGTAAAACAACCCTGCTCAATTTGCTGGTCGGGCATGATACGCCCAGCGAAGGCAACATCAGCATCGCCAAAGGCACACGCATCGGTTTCCTGCCGCAGCGTCCCGAATTGGCAGGTGATCACACGATCTGGGAAGAGATGCTCAACGCCTTCACGGATATACGGCGCATGGAAAGCAAACTACGCGAATTAGAAGATAAGCTCAGTGACCCTGACAGCCACGAATCGGTGTTGGAACAGTACGGCGAACTGCAACATCGCTTCGAGCAACAAGATGGTTACACCTACGAGAACCGCATCAAACAGGTGTTGCAGGGTCTGGGCTTCAAAACGGGTGATTACGATCACAGACTGCCCAAGCTTTCCGGTGGACAGCGCACGCGTGTGCTGCTCGGTCGGCTGCTGCTGGATGCACCCGATCTACTGGTGCTGGACGAACCTACGAACCATCTGGATATTGAAGCGGTGGAGTGGTTAGAAAGTTTCCTGCGTGAGTTCTCCGGTGCGGTGCTGGCTGTCAGCCATGATCGCTACTTTATGGATGAGTTCGCGAGTACGGTGTGGGAACTGGATTTCGGCACGCTGGAAAGCTATCGTGGTAATTACAGCCATTACACCCGCCAGCGCGAAGAACGCTACGAACGACGCGCAACCGAGTTCGCCACGCAGCAAGAATTCCTAGCGAAGGAAATGGATTACATCCGCCGCAACATTGCTGGACAAAATACGCGTCAGGCCAGAGGTAAGCTGCGCCGTTTGGAAACCATGAAGAAGCGTGGCAAGTTATTGACGCGTCCGCGCACACGCAAGAATTTGAACCTTAATATGAATGCTGGAATGCGAAGCGGTGACAAGGTGCTGATGACCACCGATGTGTCGGTCGGTTATGCCGATGCTGACCAACCGTTGTTCAGCGTGCCGGATATTACCCTGTGGCGTGGTGATGTGGCAGCATTGATCGGGCCGAACGGCGTGGGCAAGAGTACGTTCCTCAAGACCATGATTGGGCAGCTTCCACCGCTCAAAGGTGAGGCGCGTTTGGGTGCATCGGTGGACATCGGTTATTTCGCACAGGCGCACGAACTACTCAATCCCAAGAACAGCATCATTGACGAGATCATGAACACCAAGCCGATGACTCCGGCACAGGCGCGTAATTTTCTCGGCCCATTTCTGTTTCAAGGCGACGATGTCTTCCGTCCGATTGAAACGCTATCCGGTGGCGAACGTGGACGGGTGGCGCTGGCAAAGTTAGCGCTGTCCGGTGCGAATCTGCTGCTGTTAGATGAGCCGACGAACCATCTGGACATTGATAGTCAAGAAGTCTTGCAAAATGTGTTGGCGGGCTTCGATGGCACCATTTTGCTCGTCAGCCATGACCGTTATCTGGTGGATGCGCTGGCGACTCAAATTTGGGCGGCCAGCCCCGGCAAGCTGGAAGTGTTCGAGGGAACCTATAAGGAATATGTAGCCGCGCGTAATACAGGACTGCCGCTGCCAACAAAGTCTCAAAACGCGGATAGCAACAACCCTAAAATCCCTGTCGCATCAACTACAAGTAACGGCAATGGCGCGAAAAAAAAAGGCAGCAACTTTAAACTCGACAAGCAAATCGCTGCTGCTGAGGCTAAAGTGCATACTCTAGAAGCCAAGCTAACCGAATTGACCGTTGCTATCGACAAAGCCAGCAAAGAAGGCAATGCCGCCCTCATCAATAAGTTGGGGGTGCAATATGGTGAAGCCGAGAGCGCACTCGAAAGCGCTATGAACGAGTGGGCGGAACTGGCGGAATAAAGCTGGGAAAAACTCAACGCAAGGACGCTAAGAGGCAAGGGCGCAAAGATTTTTAACACAAAGCCTCAATGACTCAGAGACACAGAGTATTAGCACAGGTCACTATAATGGTCGCCAACGCACAGAAAAAGTGGACGGTTGAGGAATATCTGGCTTTCGAGCGAAGCAGCGAAGAGAAGCACGAGTATTATGCGGGCGAAATCTTCGCTATGTCTGGCGCGAGTCGGGAACATAACCTCGTCGTCATGAATACAGGCACGGCGCTGAATTCACAATTGGCTCAACGCCCTTGTGAAGTTTATCCAAGTGATATGCGTGTTAAGATCAATTCAATTAAATATACCTACCCTGATGTGACAGTCGTTTGTGGTGAACCGCGCTTTGCAGATGATGAGTTTGATACGCTGCTCAATCCGACAGTGATTGTCGAAGTCCTATCTGAATCGACCGAAAAATATGATCGCGGTAAAAAATCTGAGCATTACAGGACGCTTGACTCTCTACAAGAATATGTCTTGATTGCACAAGATGAAATTCACACTGAACATTACATACGTGCAAACAATAAATGGGTATTAACTGAAGCGAAAACAATAGATGCTAAGGTTGAACTATCCTCTATCAATTGCACGTTATCACTGGCTGATGTGTATCGGAAAGTTACTTTTGAAGCTGATACCAGCTCAACGGAAGCTTGATGCGCTGGCCTGAAAGATAACCATGACCTCACCGACGCGGGCGACCCGCATTAGCTATCTTGAACGTGGAATCCATCAGTTAGAAGCGCGTTTGCAAGTGACCCGCCAGCAAAATAATCGTCTGGTCTGGGCGCGATTGATTGTGTTTCTCGTGGCTGCCGGATTAGCATTAGGGCTTTGGCCGACGAATACACTGTTAGCCATCATTTGCGGGGTAGTCGGCATTGTGATTTTCGGGGTGCTGGTTGGGCGGCATAATCGTGTACGGGCTGTCATCGCTCGCAGTGAAATGTGGATCGACATCAAACAGGCGCAAATTGCACGGGCGCAGTTGGATTGGTCTAATATCCCCCTGCCTCCAGCCTTCACGCCTAGCGAAGATCATCCCTATGAGAATGATCTGGACATCAGTGGTGCGCAGTCGCTCCAACATTTGCTCGATACTAGCGCCACCATACAGGGCAGCTCGCGTCTGCGAAAGTGGTTGTTAACCACCCTCCTCGACGCAGCCCTCATCCGTCAGCGTCATGCCTTCCTTGATGAAATGCAGCCAAGCTTTTGTAATCGCCTGACGCTCGAAGCACGTTTACGCGCGGGTGACGAAAAGCGTTTGGATACGCGCGGTTTGAGCAATTGGATTGCCGAACCGGTTAGCGGGGGCATATCGGGGCGGTTTGTGGCGCTGCTGGTCGGGTTATGTTTGTTGACGATACTCCTGTTTGCCTTGTGGCGCATTGTTCCTATTCCGCCAATTTGGGCCATCAGCTTCCTCGTGTATTTCGGCTTATCGCTCAGCCGCGTGAGGGCTGTTCTGCCGGTGTTGGATGAAGCCTTCGCTGTACAGGGCATTTTGAACAGCTTAACGGGCGTGTTCGGTTATCTTGAAAAATATCCGTTTCGTGATAAGCCCCAACTGGCGCGATTGTGTGCGCCGTTTCAAAGTGCTGAGCGTCCATCGAGCCAACTACGCAGCTTGAATGTGATCGTCTCGGCGGCCAGTCTGCGCAACAACTTTGTGTTGTGGGGTGTCCTCAATGCGCTGATGCCATGGGATATTTTTACGGCCTACCGCTTGGCTACACTGCGGCAGAAACTATCCACTTTGATTCCCGCATGGTTGGATGTGTGGGCAGAATTAGAAGCATTGTCCGCGCTGCAAACCTTTGCCTATCTGAATCCTGATTACACGCGGCCTCAGTTGGAAGCAGAGGGCATGACTTTCACAACGGTTGCGTTGGGGCATCCACTCATCGACCATGAAGAACGCGTCTGCAACGACTTCCAGATGGATACACAGCAGGTGACGATGCTGACCGGATCAAATATGTCCGGCAAAAGTTCGTTCTTGCGGACGTTGGGTATCAATCTGGTGCTGACGAACGCGGGGGCTGTGGTTAATGCCAGCAGCCTGCACACCAGTTTGTTTCGCGTTTATAGCTGCATCAAAGTCAGCGACTCGCTGGCCGAAGGTTACTCTTACTTTTATGCCGAGGTGCGCCGCTTAAAAGCGCTGCTGAATGCGCTGGAACGCCCTGACTCGCTGCCCTTGTTCTTCCTCATCGACGAGATCTTCAAAGGGACGAACAACCGCGAACGTTTACTGGGTAGCGAGGCCTATATTCATGCGCTGCTGGGCAAGAAAGGAACCGGCGCGATTTCGACACATGATCTGGAGTTGGCAAGCCTAACCGGACTGAGTAATTATCACTTTGCCGATCAGGTGTTGGACGGTCAACTGACCTTCGATTACAAGCTGCGTGTAGGTGTCTCCCCAACGACAAACGCGCTGCGAATCATGCGCCTAGCAGGGCTGCCTGTAGGCGAAGATTAAGCGGCTTGCTTAACCACCAGACCGCTTCATTTCAGGGTATAATCGAACTATGAAGTTAGATTTCTTTCTACACCTACAACCTTGAGGCTCATCAATGGCTCAAATTCTCATTCTGGGGACGGCAGCCGCCGTGCGCGATGCCAACCACGAAAATACCCACTTTGTATTGATCGGCGATCACGGCCCGGTACTGGTTGACTGCGGATCAAATCCATTGGGTAAATTCCAGTTTGAAGGAATTGATGATGAGCGGCTTAAAGATGTGGTATTGACCCACTTTCATCCCGATCACGTCAGCGGCGTACCCAATATGCTCATGCACATGTGGCAGTTGGGGCGGCAGTCGCCACTGCGCTTTTATGGCTTACATCACTGCATGAACCGCATGGAAGACATGATGGTGGCCTTTTCGTGGCAAGAGTGGCCGAACTTTTTTCCGGTCACATTCAACCGCGTCAGCGAACGTTTTAACGCGCCGGTGATGGAAAACGAAGATTTCAAGATTACGGCGTGGCCTGTTCAACATTTCGTGCCGACGATTGGGCTGCGGATACTCAACAAGCAAAACGGTAAGGTGCTGGCCTACACCTGCGATACTAATCCCACACCCTCACTTTATGAGTTGGGCAAAGACGCCGACATGCTGATCCATGAATCGGCTGGCGAAGGCTTCGGCCACAGCAGCGCACGGCAAGCGGGTGAAACTGCGACCAAAACCGGTGCCAAATCCCTCTATCTGATTCACTATTGGGTTTGGGAAACCGACCCCGCGCCACTGGTCACACAGGCCGCGGAAACGTACAACGGGCCGATCACCCTCTGCCAGGATTACGACATCTACGAGTTCTAAATCGCCAATGTCGTTAATTGGCTGGCGTACCCACTACAAAAATCAGTTCGCCACGACGCGCAGTATTCAAGTAAAAAAGTCGGAAGATAGCCTCAGATAATAATTTTCGACCAAGACCATAGTGGCCGTCCATACCTTGACCCTGAAATAAATTAAGCGAACGGCGATAGAGCGGTGAATAAAAGGGAAATCCCCATTCTACACAACATTGGATATTAAATCCCGCTTCCCGCATTTTCGCTGCCAGTTCACCCCGTCGATAATTGCGAACATGATGGCTGATACGGACTTCCCACTCCGGCAAGAAATTCCCTTGCAATGATGTCACCAACAGATATTTGGCTGTCATCTTGCGCATGTTGTTTAACGCCTGCGTGTCATGTAACAGCAGTTCAATGACATCGGTACAAATCACAAGATCGAATTGTTCTGATAAGGCACTGGTTTGAATATCCATCACATAATAATCGCCTTGACCAACGCGTTCTCGTGCGTCTTGAAGACTGATTGGCGATAAATCGATGCCAGCGACACGCTCAATCTGCGGATAACGCTGTATTAAACGCTGCAACGTATGTCCGCGCCCACAACCCACATCCAACACCGATGAGAACACCAACGGATCAAGCAGTTTATGTATCCATCGGGTCAATGTGCGGGCATAAGGGCCATATATCTTCATATCGTCCCAACGGGCGAGCGGATCTTGATCGGTGAACAACGATGGTTCAGACATGCGGCACGTACTTAGCAACCTCGACATCCATCTTGCCTTGCCATGTTTTGAGGTACATCCGCAGTTCACCCAGTGTCGAGTACACCGGATAATCGAGCGTCGCTGGCTTGTTCTTCTCGACGAAAAAATGCCCGAACCAAGCAAAAGCATAAGCCGAAACAACGGCAAAGACAAGCAGTTTTGGGCTGCGCCGAATCAGGGCTAGCATCACCCAAAAAATTAAGTTGTGCGTTCCCCAGAAATGCAGTTTTCGCGTCAGTGGGTTGGCGTGTTCCCCGACGTAATAAGGCCAGAATTCCTCAAAATGCTGATACTTTTGGGCTTTCACGGTGTACCTTTCTTGAATGTCGCTAAGGTGCTGTTGTTGTTAATACACAATATGCCCATCTCAGAAAACGCGTAAACCCCCAACCTTTAGGCTTCGAGTGGTGAGGCACTTCCCATTATAGTGAACAGATAATAATACAAATCCATCTATATACACTGCATCAAACCAAACTCTAGGACGGGCAATCCTATGTGGGCTTTGTACTGCCAAAATGACACGTTATTCGTTTATGTAAGAAAGAAAATTGTATGGGCTATTGGATCGCCATTGGAGCGCTTTTCGGCCTAATCCAACTTTGCTGTTACGCTTGGTTTACGCCGGAACGACACCCGCAGCCGATTCCATTCACCCGCTTCGATAAGTGGTTCGCGTGGTTCTTCTACGGCATCGCGTACATTTTATCGCTGCTGCGTTTACCTTTTGCAATTTTACCGTACTGCATAAAGCTGCTTCGGTTTCTGCTTTTCAAGCAACATTATCAAGTCTCTGATTATCTTGTGCTGGTTGAAGGTCTGCGAATTGTCGGTGATGTTGCCAATTGGCTGCTTGGCATCATCCTTGTTGAACATCTAGGCATCATTTCGCCCATGATTAAATGGGTGTTGTACGTCAGTATCGCGGCAGAGGGCATCCGTTTATTTGCCGAAAAAGGGCAGATGATACTCAGTGCTTTATGGCAACTGCTCCCTCATAGACTAATCGCGAATTGGCTCAATCGAAAAGTGGCTTGGCCTGTTCCCATACGACGCTACTGCCAGTATTACAGGTTAAATGATGAGGATCGTATTGAATACATTCTAAGTGCGTTGCGAGCTTATGCGGCGGTCAACCCTGATACATCAGCAAAATTAGCTTACCTATCGACCTTACGACTCACACATCCGACTCATGGAATGCGCGGCGGACACGTTCGGGATGTGGCGCGGGGCGAGGTGTTCATCCATCCGTCGTGGACATCTGACCCTTGGTTATTGATCGGACAGGCTTTGCGGCGTGTGCCGTGGGTGTTTGATCCACGCTATTTGCGGCGTCCTTTTTACTATCGCAGCGAGTCAAATCGTTTAGCCACGTTGTTCGTGTTAAGCAACTTTCGTTTTTGCCCCACTTATGCAATTTATCAATTTGGACACGAAATTAAAGCAGCTCGATACGATTGCTTTTACCGCGTCTTGAGGCGCTTCAAGTTGGATATTGAACCTCAAATTCAAGCCGATGGTACGTTCCCATTCGATCAATTTTTTGGCTATATTGAACGCAAAATGGGTAAGGTACAATCGGTTGTGTCCAATCATTTATGGTCGGATGAGGATGTGATTGCAGATGTCCGACGGCGTCAGAGTGGAGGTGAACAACTTTCAACATTGGATATTGCAGGTCAATATACCTATCCTCTAAAGTATGTCGAGGAAATACTTATCTTCAGGCTCTAGACACATTTTCTGGATTTGTCGATGAACAACATTTATCTTCCCGACTTAAAAACAGCCGCTACCGCCAATCTTGCTACGCACTTTACATGGGTGCAGCGGCAAACATCGGGGATGTATGTCGAGCGTGGATCAAATCTGATTATCACCGATTGTGGACTGCCGTGCGATACGTTTAACGCTGTATGTCAGGCACGCCTGATGCCTGACGATGCGCCTCATGCCATCCAAAGTGCAATGAATTATTTTGTGGATAAGAAGCGATCGTTTTCGTGGTGGCTCAGTCCCGGCGATCTACCCGATAATCTGGCAGTGTTGGTATTGGAAGCCGGTTTGCAAGAGGATTATTCCGAACTGGCAATGGCGGCTGATCTAAGCCAAATACCGGCGGGGAATCTCACGCCCAACAGTTTACAAATTCGGCGGGTGCGAACACCTGAACAACTAGCCGATTTCGCGCGGATTATTTCGGATATGTGGACACCCTGATCCTGAAGTGGTGCGCTTTTATGCGTTAGCCGCGCCCGCAATTTTAAAACCAGAATCGCCGATGTGGTTCTATGTCGGTTATGTGGATGACAAACCGGTTTGTACAGGAGAAGCCACTGTTGAAAATGGCGTAGTCGGATTATACAACATTTGCACACTGCCAGATTTTCGTCAGCGCGGCTTTGGCACAGGCATGACTCTTAAGCCGCTGCTCGATGCGCGTGAGGCGAACTGCCACACTGCCATTTTACAAGCCACAGATGAAGGTGCGCGGGTTTATAAGCGCCTAGGTTTTGAGGCCTTTGGCACGATCACCGAGTATAAGCCGTCGGTTTAGCCAGCCCGATACACCAATTGGAAATGTTCACAGATGACAGGCATCGTGAGTGTCGGTTTACGCCCGATGTCGGCACAGCGTCGTCCGAAGTAGCGCCAATGAGCTTGTCGCCAATAGTCCAACGAACGGTCACCTTCGCCTTCATCGTAGGCAAATTCTGGTGGCACTTCGTCATAAGGCGCGATAAAAACATCGGTGGTTTGGATGATACACAGGGGATCGCCAGCACCATCGAGAATGATGCTATAATCACCGGATTTGGGTATAGGTCTGCTTTCATACTCCGTAATCCATATCAGATCAGCCGTGGCCGTTTTGATGCCCTGCTTAATCAATGCGCCCAACTCATCCGCCAGTTCAGGACTGTCGCCAAAGCCATAGACTTCCGGCTCTGGCAGTTTATCGCTCTCGTCTGCTGGCAAAGTTGCAATATACTCAGACCATAACGCGGCTGCGCCTGTATGTTCAATCATCGTTTAACCGCACTCACAGTCTTATTTGGTCTGCGTTTCGGGCGTTTCCAAGGGTTTGACCGTCGCGTGCAGAAATTGAAAATCATCACGCGGTGGGATGATCTCATGCACTTCGGTCACTTCAAACTTCATGCGTCCGATTTGGACAATCGCGCCCACCTGCGGACGTTCATTTTCATTTTTGATGCCACCGGGGTAATCACCACCACTGACGACGTAACTCACTTTGTAAATCATAATTCCGCCTCCTGTTTATAGACTGGCTGACGGATCGAGATTCTTATGACGCAGTTTGAAGCTCAGGTCGAGCGCCATATTCCGCATCATAATATAACCGATGGCTGTGTCTTGCTGGCACAGGTTGACAAAAGCATCAGCATCGATGACGTAGAGTTCGGTTTGTTCTTCAATCGCTAAGACTGATGCCGAGCGTGAGCCTTGATCTAGCAGCGCCATCTCGCCGAAAATTTGCCCCTGCCCAAGATAAATGGTGGCATGGTTTCCACCGCTGCCATTATTCAGGCGGATTTCGACCTGCCCGCCGGTAATCAGGAACATTTTGTCGCCGGGGTCGTTCTGGTTGAAAATAACCGCGTCGGTGTTATAAACCTCACGGTGGCTGATGGCAGCGAGGCTGGCAAGCTGGCTGGGACTGAGGCCGCTGCACAAGGCCACGCCCGCAAGAACTTGTACGAGTTCCATCTGCATCCTCCCATACTATAGTGCGTTGATTCTACCTCGTAAATGCATTTTTGACTTTATCCACACAAAATGTTGGCTGCTAAAGCTCGATCACGCGAGGATTTCATGGCTCACTCAGAACAAAAAAGGGGCTGTGCTTGCACACAACCCTTTATCATCAACCAGCGAATTAATTGGCGCGAACGGTATCTAGCGGCTTCAGATTAGCCTCGATCTGCGCGCGCTGTGGTTCAAGGAACGGTGGCAGTGCCAAGCGTTCGCCCAATGTTTCCACGTTTTCGTCGGTGGCAAAACCGGGGCCATCCGTCGCCAGTTCAAATAGGATGCCGCCCGAAATGCGGAAGTACAGCGATTTGAAGTAGTAACGATCCACTTCACCAGAATTGCGCAAACCGACGCGGTTGAGTGTCTCCATCCATGCTTCTTGCTCGGCCACATCCTTCACACGGAAGGCCACATGATGCACGCCGCCGCTGCCCAAAAATGCCCGCTGTGCGCCCGGTTGGATAATCAACTGCACTTCCTTACCCGGCCCACCGCCATCCATCGCGAAGATGATGACTTCTTCCTTGGGATTATCGAGGCTGGGCTGACGGGTAATTTCCTCAAAGCCTAAAATCTCGGTGAGGATGCGGTCAATTTGTCCCAAATTCGGCATCGAAAGCTGCACACCGTAGAAGCCTCGGATGGCATATTCGGTCGGCACACCCGCGCCATCCCAGACTTGGGCATTGGTGGGCGCACCGCCATCATCCACCAGTGTCAGGCGCTGACCTTCAGGATCTTCGAGGCGCAGAATGCTGCGTCCGGCAAAGGTTTCAAGCGGTTGGTGCTTCACACCCTGTTCGTCGAGGCGCGTGATCCAATATTCCAAGGCCGCCTGTCCATTGACGCGGAACTGCGTGTTGACGATGCTGTCCGTCCCGCGACGATCTGCACCGGTTTGAGGCCAATCAAAGAAGGTCATATCGGTGCCGGGGTTGCCGACTTTATCCGCATAAAACAGATGATAAGCCGAGGTGTCATCCTGATTCACCGACTTCTTGACCAGCCGTAATCCTAACACCTTGGTGTAAAAGTTCAGGTTCTCGCGAATCTGTCCGGTGACTGCCGTAACATGATGAAGTCCGTGTAACTGCATGATGGTTCTCCTTAGCCTTGCTCTCGATTTGAGCCTTACATTCGATTTCTAATATTGATTTGATGTTAAATCATTTGACATTGAATAGTTTAACATCGTATAATGGGCTTGTCAATCAGAAACGCATTAGAAAGTGTCAACCACAATGGGAACCAAATATCAGGGTACGGATGCCGAAGTACTGGCGCTCGATACCTACATCAAAGTCACCCGCGCCGCCCAGAGCATTATGAGCCGCGCCATGCAGCATCTTGGCGACTCCAATCTTTCGCCCAGCCAGTTCGCTATATTGGAAGCGCTTTATCACCTTGGCACGCTGTCACAAGTCGAGCTGGCACAAAAGCTGCTGCTGAGTACGGGCAACATCACCACTGTGATCCAAAATCTGGAAAAGCGCGATCTGGTTTGTCGCCAGCGCAGCACTGACGATCAACGCTATATGCAGGTGTCAATCACCGACTCCGGTCGCGCATTGATCGCCAGCATCTTCCCATCACATGTGCAGGGCATCGTGGACATCATGAACACCCTCACACCCGAAGAACAACAAACACTCGCCCAACTCACCCGCAAATTGGGTTTTGGCAAATAGAAAGGAACACAAGTCATGTCTATCAAGAACTTCATCCATCGTTATGAGGCTGCCACCACAGCCAACAGTCCCACGCTCTTACTGCTGCATGGCACAGGTGGCGACGAAAACTCACTCATCCAAATTGGAAGTCAGCTTGTACCCGACGCAGCCATTCTCAGCCTACGTGGTAAAGTTCTCGAAAATGGGATGCCGCGCTTCTTCCGCCGCTTGGCTGAAGGTGTGTTCGATCAAGAAGATTTGTTGGTGCGTACACACGAACTGGCCGACTTCATTCAATCGTCATCGGCTGAATATGAGTTCGACTTATCATCAGTGATCGCTGTCGGCTATTCCAACGGCGCGAATATTGCCGCCAGTCTGATGCTCTTGCATCCCGGACTCATCCAACGGGCAGTGCTGTTTCGGGCGATGCTGCCATTTACGCCTACTGAGCCGCTTGATTTGACTGGCACGAATACGCTGCTGTTGGCCGGACGCTACGACAACTTGATACCGACCGCATCTGTTGAAGCCTTGGCATCCGCACTCGAATCCGCAGGTGCGAACGTCGATCTGAATTGGCAGCCCACTGATCACCGCCTCACTCCGGCTGATCTCAGTGCCGCGCACCAGTGGAT
>JACDGI010000941.1 GCA_013821665.1 Anaerolineae bacterium | reverse complement strand
GTGGGAAGAAGAATAAGTTCTGCGATGATGGCTGAACCACAGCAACGAACGAAACATATCCCTGTGCGGACGTGTGTCGTTTGCCGACAAAAAGACGGCAAACGGGCGCTTGTCCGCATCGTCCGTACTGCGGATGGTATTCAAGTGGATAGAACTGGTAAAATGAATGGGCGCGGTGCATATGTGTGTGACCGCAAAAGTTGTTGGGAGAGGGTGGTGCAATCTGATGTACTGGCTCAGGCGCTACGGACACAAATAACTCATGAAGATCGTGAACGCCTACAACAGGCCAAGCCCCAAGCATGATGGGCAAGAATCATGAACCGACGATGGCAAGCATCGCCAAACATCAATTAACCGCGATAGGTCTATGCTAAGCTCCTAGCTGCTTTTCTGGCCTGTCGCTCCTTTATGTGGAGGTCAACGATATGGCACAGGAAAAGCAAGTAATTCTGCTCCCTGAATATGTAACAGTACGTGAATTAGCAGACATCATCGGTGCAAGCCCGATTGAAGTGATGAAGCGCTTGATTGCCAATGGCATCATGGCATCCATCAATCAGCAAATCGATTTTGATACCGCCGCGATTGTTACTGAAGAAATGGGATTTGAGGCCCACTCGGCAGCGGCGATAGCGGTTGAGGAAGAAAAACAAAAGGCCGTTGAGGCACAGACTTGGCGTAAGAAATACGCTGAAGAAAAGCCGGAAAGCCTTATACGCCGTCCCCCAATTGTGACTATCCTTGGTCACGTCGATCATGGTAAGACAACCCTACTTGATACGATCCGTAAGTCAACCGTAGCGGCTGGTGAAGCCGGTGGTATTACGCAGCACATTGGTGCTTATCGTGTCAACCACAACGGTCATCAAATTACATTCCTTGACACTCCCGGTCACGAAGCCTTTACAGCGATGCGTGCGCGTGGAGCGCAGGGTGCGGACGTGGCAATTTTGGTGGTGGCGGCAGACGACGGTGTGATGCAAACCACCCGTGAAGCGCTGAGCCATGCACAAGCGGCTAATGTGCCGGTCGTGGTTGCCATTACCAAGACGGATAAACGAAATGCGAATATCGAAAACGTCAAGAAGATGCTGGCTGACATTGGCCTGACCCCGGACGAATGGGGTGGCGACACCTTAGTTGTGCCAGTATCAGCTCAACAGGGCACCGGTCTTGATGATCTGCTGGAAGCGGTACTCCTGACAGCCGAAGACAAAGAAATTGTCGCTAACCCCAATGCAAGCCCATCGGGTATCACACTGGAAGCCGAAGTCAGCCCACATCAAGGGACGATGGCAACGCTTCTCGTATTGAACGGCACCCTCAAGCGGGGTGACACGGTTATTGCTGGTCAAGCTTACGGGCGCGTGAAGGCCATGTTTGACGAGAAGGGCAATAAGCTGGAAGAAGCTGGCCCCTCGACACCTGTGCGTGTGTTGGGTCTGAGCGAACCACCGATGCCCGGTGAAACCTTTGAAACAACCAAGAATGATAAATCGGCTCGTGTGATTGCGGATGAACGCAAAGATGCGACGGCAGCACGCCTCGTTCGTCCAGAACGTGTCTTCACCCTTGAAGATATATTTGCCCAATTTGAATCGGGTAAAGCTAAAGAACTCAGCCTAATCCTCAAAGTAGATGTGCAGGGTTCACTTCAACCGATTGTTGATGGTTTGATGAACATCAGTGGCGATAATAAAGATGGTATTACCATCCGAATCTTAGCGGCTGATGTGGGCAATATCAGCGAGAACGATGTGAACCTTGCCAGTGCATCCGGTGCGATTATCATCGGCTTCTCGGTTGATGTTGATAATGCTGCGCACCGTACCGCTGACCGCACGGGCGTAGATATACGGTTGTATAACATCATCTACAAGCTGTTTGAAGATATCGCACTGGCCTTGCAGGGTATGCTTGAACCCGTCTTTGCCGATAAGACCATCGGTACGGCTGAAGTGCGCCAAATCTTTAGAATTCCGAAGGCGGGCACGATTGCTGGCAGCTATGTCCGTGATGGCGAACTGCGCCGTAATGCCAAGGTTCGTGTGAAGCGCGGTAACAGAATCATCGCCGAGAATTTGGGTGTGGCCTCACTTAAGCGCGAAAAAGATGACGTGCGTGAAGTCCGTTCGGGTTTTGAATGCGGCGTTAGCTTGAATAACTTTGACGGTTTCGTCGTAGGCGACATGATGGAATTCTACGTCAGCGAGCGCGTGAACTAACTGAATGCCCTGATGGGCGTGATCGACCCGACTTTATGTAAGGGGTACAGTTAAACCCCGCTAACAGGGGGCAGATGCCCCTTGTTTGTTGTAGTGTCGGGGTTGTAAAGGAGTGCAATTATGTCTATTAAACAAGATCGGATGTCGGAAAGAATCCAGGGCATTCTGAGTCAATTGCTGCTACGCGAAGTGTCTGACCCTCGCTTACAGCATATCACCGTGACCGAGGTAAAGCTCGACCCTGAATTGATGTTTGCGACCATCTATGTGAATGCGCTGGGTGATGAAAGCCGCGAAACACAGGTCATGGCCGGTTTGCAGCGGGCGAAGGGCTTTCTTCGTCGCGAGGTCGGTAAGCGTATTCAATTACGAAATTCGCCTGATCTTGTATTCCATTGGGACAAGACCTTAGCGCGTGGTGAACGGA
>JACDGI010000940.1 GCA_013821665.1 Anaerolineae bacterium | reverse complement strand
GGAGTGAAAGACAATGGCTAAGTTTGAACGTAACAAACCCCATGTCAATATTGGCACCATCGGTCACGTCGACCACGGCAAAACCACCCTCACTGCCACCATCACCAAGGTATTGGGGCTGAAGGGGCAAGCCGCGCGTATGAATTATGCTGATATTGACAACGCGCCTGAAGAAAAGGCTCGCGGTATCACCATCAACATCCGTCACGTTGAATACGAAACGGACAAGCGCCATTACGCGCATGTTGACTGCCCCGGCCATCGTGACTATATCAAAAATATGATCACTGGCGCGGCACAGATGGACGGCGCGATCTTGGTCGTGAGCGCACCAGACGGCCCAATGCCCCAGACCCGTGAGCACGTTCTGCTCGCCCGTCAGGTGGAAGTGCCCGCGATGGTCGTGTTCCTGAACAAGATTGACCAAATGGACGATCCTGAATTGCTGGAACTGGTCGAGATGGAACTCAGCGAACTGTTGGCAAGCTATGACTTCGCCGCTGATACCCCAATCGTCCGTGGTTCGGCTCTGATCGCCAATGAATCGGCTTCGACTGATATAAATGCGCCTGAATACGCCCCCATCTTGAAGCTGATGGACACGGTTGACGAGTGGATTCCCACCCCCGTCCGTGAAACCGACAAGCCCTTCTTGATGCCCGTCGAAGACGTGTTCTCAATCAAGGGTCGTGGTACGGTCGTGACCGGTCGTGCTGAACGCGGTCGTATGACCAAGGGTGAAGAAATCGAAATCATCGGTCTGCGCGACGAGACCATGAAGACCATCGTCACCGGCATTGAAATGTTCCATAAGGAACTCGACGCGGCTGAAGCTGGCGACAACGCTGGTATCTTGCTGCGCGGTATCACCCGTGAACAGATTGAACGTGGTATGGTTCTGGCCAAGCCCGGCAGCATCAAGCCGCACAAGAAGTTCATGAGCGAAGTGTACGTCCTGAAGAAGGAAGAGGGTGGACGGCACAAGGCGTTCTTCCCCGGCTACCGTCCTCAGTTCTACATCCGCACAATGGATGTGACCGGTACCATCACACTGCCAGCCGGTGTGGAAATGGTTATGCCCGGCGACAACGTTAACTTGGAAGTGGAATTGATCACTCCAGTGGCGTTGGAAAAGGGTTCCAAGTTTGCTATCCGCGAAGGCGGCTTGACCGTCGGCGCTGGTGTCATCACCGAAGTTCTTAACTAAGAATACGGCCTGAATAAACAGTTGTGGACGTTTCTAGGGGTTTGCTGACGGCAGATTTGCCAGCGGCAAACCCCTACTTCACCCTGAGAACTTGGGGCGAAACGGCAACTAGGCCGACCAGAGGAAACTATGGTTAGAAACAAAATTCGTATCTGGCTCAAGGCGTATGATCACCGGGTGCTAGACCAATCCGTGCAGCGGATCGTCGAAACAGCAGAGCGTACCGGAGCGCGTGTGGTTGGCCCCGTGCCACTGCCGACGCGCATCGAACGTTTTACGGTTCGGCGCAGCCCCTTCATTGATAAGGACTCGCAAGAACATTTTGAAATTCGCACCCACAAGCGTTTGATTGATGTACTCGACCCAGATAGCAAGACAATCGACGCGCTCATGCGTTTGAACTTGCCCGCTGGTGTGGACATCGTAGTGAAATAAGGGGCGAATGTAATGAAGGGCTTAATCGGTAAAAAAGTGGGCATGACCCAAGTGTTTGACGAAAAAGGGAACGCAATTCCTGTGACCGTCATTCAGGCAGGCCCCTGCTATGTCACCCAAATCCGCACTGAGGATAAGGATGGCTACGTAGGTGTGCAGCTCGGCTACGGTGAAACGAAGCCGACGCGTCTAACAAAGGGTCAGCTCGGTCATTTGCAACGGAACAGCCTCCCGGCGCTTAGGGTGCTGCGTGAGTTCCGCATCAAGAACGGTGAAGTTACCGTTACTGAGGGGCAGACAATTAAGGCAGATGTGTTCGCTAAAGGCGAACGTGTGGATGTGGTTGGAACCAGCAAGGGACGTGGTTTCGCCGGTGGTATCAAGCGGCATCATTTCAAGCGCCAGCCCAAGACGCACGGTGCATCAGATCGCACCCGCGCTCCCGGCTCGGCAGGTTCGAACACTTACCCCGGTAAGACATGGAAAGGCAAGCGCTTTCCCGGTCACATGGGTACTGATCGCGTCACAACCGAAAATCTGGAAGTGATTGTGGTGGATGCTGAACGTAACCTCCTCGCCGTGAGAGGTTCAATCCCCGGCACCAATGGCGGCATCGTAATTGTTAAGCCAGCGCGTCCGCGCCGCCGCTGAACCGGGTAAGAGGAGTAGAGTCATGAAGGTTCCAGTTTTGAATGCAAGCGGTAAAGAGATCAATACCATTGATCTACCAGCCGATATTTTTGAAGTCGAAATCAACATGGGCTTGATGCATCAGGCGTATGTTCGCCAGATGGCAAATGCCCGCTTGGGTACACACAAGACACAACGGCGCGCTGACGTAAGCCGTACCGGTGCCAAGTGGTACCGCCAAAAAGGTACAGGCCGTGCCCGTCACGGTGCCCGTAACGCAACCCAATTTGTGGGTGGTGGTCGCCCGAAGGGGCCGCAGCCGCACAAGTACATCAAGGATATGCCGCGTAAAATGCGCCAGCAAGCGATCCGCTGTGCATTGAG
>JACDGI010000149.1 GCA_013821665.1 Anaerolineae bacterium | reverse complement strand
GCTATATATAATGGAGAGTATTTGATCTCTAATAATCGAGCAGCACCAAATAATGCATATTATCATGTCCGACGCAAAACCAGACCCTAACCAGCGTCCCTATAAGCCTGAACCCGAATTTACGATCAATGATCTGGAAACGCTGAAAGTCTTGGCTGATCCGCTCCGGTTACAAATCGTCGAACTCTGCACCCAAGCCCCCCGCACCGTCAAACAAGTTGCCTCCGTTCTTAATCTGCCACCCACCAAACTCTACTACCACATCAAACAATTGGAAGAACGCTCGCTCATTAAGGTTGTCGATACCCGTATTGTTTCCGGCATTGTCGAGAAGCAGTACCAAGCCTCCGCCTTCAACTACCGCGTTGACCGTGAATTATTCTCGCTGACCTCACAGGCTGGCAAAGAAGGTCTAAATGTCATGCTAACCGGCCTGTTTGATGATACGCGGGAAGACATTCAAAATAGCGCCGAGGCGGACGTGCTGGATGTATCGCCTGATGACGACGATGACAAACCACTCAACCGTTCCTTGTTGATCTCTCGAAATACGTTGAACTTACCGCCCGAAGCTGCCGAAGCTTTTTACCAACGCCTCAAAACGCTGGTGCGCGAATATTCAGAGATGACCGTACCCGAATCTTCCGAGCAGCAGCCTTATGGTCTGTTGATTGCGTTGTACCCGTCTACAGGAACGGCTTCATCCGATAAACCGAAAACCTAAAAATGGTTTGCGTGACCCATTACAAAAGTCATGTTGCAGAAATAAAATTTTGCGGTACAATAGCGATCTAAATTAGATTTAAGAACCTCAAAACAGTGTCTGTGAAACCTTAAATTTTTTTGAAATTAGTATTTAGGAAAAGACCCCTCAGTGATGAGGGGTCTTTTCATTTATAACGTTTTTAACGCTTTTGCCCCTCAATATGACAAATGTTTGCCTCATGACCTGATGATAGTCACTACAGCATAGGAAGCAGGTGGCGCATACTGTAGTCATTGAAGAGAGAAAGACAACGAGGGAGCAAAAGATCATGAGTAATGTAGTGAGCAAGAGTGGACGTATCATCGAAGATCCGCCGCTGGCAAAGTTGTTGTTTAGCAATACACGTCTCGCATGGCTGTGGACCATCATTCGTGTTCTGATCGGCATATCATGGCTGCAAGCGGGCTTACACAAGGTCAGTGATGCCGGTTGGATGCAAACGGGTGACGCACTGAAGGGTTTCTGGACAGGCGCACTCGCCATTCCCGATGGTGGCAAATCCAAGATCGCCTTTGATTGGTATCGCCAATTCCTGCAAGGCTTGATGGACAGCGGTTCCTACGTGTGGTTCGCCAAGTTGGTGGCGGTCGGTGAAGTCTTGGTGGGTGTCGCACTGATTATTGGTGCCTTCGTAGGGATCATCGCCTTCTTCGCGGCCTTCATGAACTGGAACTACATTATGCCGGGCACGGCCAGCACAAATCCCCTGCTATTGGTCGGTGCAATTGCTCTGATCCTCGCCTGGAAGATCGCCGGATACTACGGTGCAGACTACTTCCTGCTGCGCTACTTGGGCACACCGTGGCTGCGTACCAAGGACAAGGTTGAAGTGGTGGGGCCATCCGGTCAAACCGTATCCCTCGGTAAAGCGTAGTTAAAGCGCACTCAAAGCATATTCTAAAGTCCTTCTCACGACGAGAGGGGCTTTTTATTTTGATCTGATTTTGCCTCAAAAGTTGACCGCGATAATGGTTTGTGGCACAGTGATGATAGAATTTAGTACACTCTCCGCTTATATCATCACCCTCACTTCATCGTATTGATCCGCCAAATGAACGCAAGGAGATTGTGCCTATGTTTACCGCGCTGCCTGCCACAGCCCAAGAATTTACGAATTGGACGTGGTCACAAATTGAACCTTTCTACAATGATTTAATCGCTCGCCCATTAACGGCGGATACCTTACCCGATTGGTTGGCGGATTGGTCACACTTGGATAATTTGGTTCATGAGTCGCGCACACGTTTATGGGTCGGCACTACGACTAACACGGCTGACGAGGAAAATCTCAAACGCTTCCATGCTTTTTTAAGTGAAATCATTGAACAGGTGAAGCCAGCCGACCAGCGCTTGAAAGAAAAATTGTTAGCCAGTGGCTTGAGTGTGCCGGGTATGGAAATCCCGCTGCGGGACATGCGTGCTGAAGCCGATTTATTCCGCGCGGAAAATGTGCCCTTGGCAACACAGGAAGGCAAACTGAATACTGACTACGACCAAATTATGGGTTCTCAAACCGTGATGTGGGAAGGGCAGGAAATGACCTTGCTGCAACTGCGGATGGTCTATCAAAACCCGGATCGGGCAATACGCGAAAAAGCGTGGCGTTTAGAAATTGAACGCCGCATGGCTGATACACCGGCACTGAATGCCCTCTGGCAAGAGATGTTGGCTGTCCGCCGTAAGATGGCTTCGAACGCGGGCTTCCCTGATTATCGCGCTTATATGTGGCAGGCACGCAAACGCTTTGATTACACGCCCGAAGATTGCACCACCTTCCATGATGCAGTGGCCGAAGTGGTTGTGCCAGCCGCCACCCGTGTTTATGAGCGTCGTCGTCAGCACCTAGGTGTGGATACATTACGTCCGTGGGATATGTGGGTTGACCCTACCGGACAGCCACCGCTGCATCCGTTCTCAACCGTCGAGGAACTTGAAAGCCGCGTGGAAGCTGTTTTCAATCAAGTCGATCCGCAGTTAGGAGCGTATTTCACCACCATGCGCCGCGAAGAATTACTGGATTTAGGCAACCGTAAAAACAAAGCACCCGGTGGCTATCAAACCGATTTGCGGCTGGTGAAGCGTCCCTTCATCTTTATGAACGCTGTTTCGACTCAAGATGATGTTCAGACCATGATTCACGAAGGTGGTCATGCGTTCCACTGCTTTGAAAGTGCGGTGCAGCCCTACAGCCAGCAGCTCGACATTACGATGGAAGTTGCCGAACTCGCATCCATGTCGATGGAGATGTTGGCCGCGCCCTATCTCACCAAAGACAAAGGTGGATTTTATACACCCGCCGAAGCCGCCCGCGCACGCATCGAGCATCTGGAAGAAATCCTGACACTCTGGCCTTATATTGCATTGGTGGATGCTTACCAGCACTGGATTTACACCCACATTGATGAGGCTGCCGATCCCGAAAATTGTGACGAACAATGGGTGAAACAATGGGAGCGCTTCATGCCGGGGATTGATTACAGCGGTCTGGAAAACGCCTTGTTGGTACGTTGGCGGCGACAGTCCCACATCTTCCAAGACCCCTTTTACTACATCGATTATGGATTGGCACAGGTCGGCGCGTTGCAGGTCTGGGAAAACGCCCTCCAAGACCAAGCACAAGCCGTCCAAAAATATCGGTCGGCCTTGGCGCTGGGCAGCACCCGCACCTTGCCGGAAATCTTCACTGCGGCAGGGGCAACCTTTGCCTTCGACGTAGCCACCTTTGGCCGCTTGGTCAGACTGCTTGAATCGACACTGGCACAATTGGTTGCACAGACCGATTAACATGTGGCGCGGTCATAAGTCGGCTGTGATAGCCGACTTTAGGCCGCCAGCAGTTTGCTAATGAGGCTGTCATTTCCTACGAAAATCGATCCGCCATTTTGTACGGTTTCACGCACTTGCCGGATGATGTTATCACGGTCAGCATTCACCATCGTAATCCAGACTTCCGGCGCGCCTGTTTGGGGGTCATACTTGGCTCCCCATGTCGCCATATCCAGCAGAATCGGGATCAGATCTAACCCTCTGTCCGTCAGCGAATAGACCTCTTTGCGCTTGTCTTTTTCATGGGGCTTCTTAGCCAATATGCCTCTTTCCTCTAAGTGGACAAGGCGGTCAGCAAGGATATTGGTGGCGATATGTTCGTCGGATTCTAAAAACTCGCCGTAGGTTTTCTTGCCGAAGTAAACGATGTCGCGGACGATAAGCAGCGACCACATGTCGCCGAATGTTTCCAACGAAAAGTTGATTGGGCAATCAGAACGTCGTTGTTGTTTCTTCTTCATGGAATGTTGTTTCTTACTTTACTTGTAGCTATCACGTTGCAGTAGAATATTCGTTCTTGACTCTCGTTTCTTACATTACTATACTTAAATTACTTGCAAAACGCAATTGATACATTTGTTGAATAAGGAGTAACCCGATGGCAAAATCCGAAAATAAACATCCGGTTTCTGTGCATTCTATTGCCACCAACGGTGAAGCCGCCGTGATCTCTTGGTCGGATGCGCTGGCCCAGCTTGAGCAAGCCCGAAAGTTTTGGCTCGCCACCATGAACACCGATGAAACGCCGCATGTGATGCCAATTTTTAGTGTTTGGTTGGATGGCTCCCTATATTTCACAGCCAATCCAACGACTCGCAAAGCACAAAATATCGTCGAGAATCCGCATGTTGTCATCACCACCAGCGGCGAGACTCTGGACCTGGTTGTCGAAGGCGAAGCCAAAAAGATCACCGACGAGGATACGCTCAAACAGGTTGCCAAGGTTTATGCCTCGAAATACGATTGGCATATCACACCGCACGATGGTGCGTATGATGCGCCATACGGAGCGCCCGCCGCTGGTTTGCCACCTTATGAGTTGTATCAAGTCCATCTTAAAAAGGTCATTTCACCCGGCAGCAGCGCACCCCCCTATGGCGCGACTCGCTGGTTGTTCTCGTAATTCAGGTTTCAGCCCTATTCATTAGAGCCTCAGAAAAATTGCGTCGGCATATGCGTAGTGTGCCGTCCGTTGCAACTGATTGCCATAAAATTTCGAGATGCGCTAAGAATTGACGGAGGTGAACTGTTAGGCGAACGTAAGCTCCAAAGCCAATAATCGCGCATAATAGGTTGAGGTGCGGGACGTTCGCCATTTTTTAAAAATATGAATATGAAAGCAGGTTATTGTGGCCCAAATAATGACGATTGAACGGCATATTTTGGAGCAGCAGAAACAGTTCCCCAATGCCACCGGTTCATTTACCCGCTTGCTCTATGACATCGCCCTCTCTGCTAAAATTATTGCCCGCGAAACCACCCGCGCGGGATTAGTCGGTATTTTAGGCGCGTCCGACGACCACAATGTCTATGGCGAACAGCAGCAAAAGCTGGATATTTTCGCTGACCAGACCATTTTCAAAATGAATGATCATTCGGGTCAATTGTGCGCGATGGCCTCCGAAGAGCATGAGGATATCATGCATATCCCGCCGTACTACGATAATGGTAAATATGTCCTTCTCTACGATCCATTAGACGGCTCATCCAATATTGATGTGAATGTCTCGGTCGGCACAATTTTCGCCGTACATCGCAAAATCTCACGCGGTCAACAGGGCACACTCGAAGATTTATTGCAACCCGGACGGCGTTTGGCAGCATCCGGTTATGTGACTTACGGCTCCAGCACCATGATGGTTTACAGTACCGGACAGGGTGTGCATGGCTTCACGCTTGACCCCAGCGTCGGCGAATTCTTATTGAGCCACGAGAATATTCGTGTGCCAGACAAAACCACTTATTATAGTGCGAATCAGGGCAACGAAAAATATTGGACACCCGGTATGAGGCGCTTTACCAAGTGGTTGCAGGGCATTGAAGGCGAAGGTCGTAAGCCGTTGGGTCATCGCTATATTGGTTCGCTGGTCGCCGACTTCCATCGTAATATGCTGCGCGGCGGCATCTTCTTTTACCCCGGTGATCTGCAAGAGCCAGAAAAACCTTTCGGCAAAATGCGGCTGATGTTCGAAGCCCAAGCTATCGCCTTTTTAGCCGAGCAAGCGGGTGGTTATGGCTCGGACGGTCTCGGCAATCTGCTGGACATTCAGCCGCATTCGTTACATCAGCGCGTCCCCTTGATTGTCGGCAACCGCGATCTGGTTGAGAAGGCTGAGCAGTATATCCGTGATTATGATCAAGAATGGGTCGCGGCTTATCGGCCTTTCCGTGACAAAACGCTCACCACACCCTAGCGAAAACGAGATAGCTCAGCCGTTAAAATTTGACCTGATATCGATTCGTTGTTGGACGTTATGCGCCAATTATGATATATACGGGTGCGCCTAATCTGAAGATGGGCTGAGTTATTTTAAGAATGCTGGGATCGTCTTATGACCGTTGATCATCCACAGGTGCGATCTGGCACAGCAAGCCGCGTGTCGGAGTTATTGTCACGACTGCTTCCTTATTTGGGTATGTTTGTACTGGCGCTCTTGTTGTGGATGCCATTTGGTTTCAAAGATATGGGCTTGATCGAGGAAATCCCTATCAATGGGCTGTTGGATAGCGGTCATTCGTTATTCTTTATCACGCCATCATCAGTGATGTCTTTAAGTCGCAGTCGCCCCCTTTTGACCTTTTCCTTCTCAGCCGCTTATACCCTTGATCCTAATTCCTACCAGTTCTACAACATCTTCATGATGCTGTTCTTTTTCGGCAAAATGGTCGTGGTTTATTGGCTCGTATTGAAGTTTTTGCCCGGTAAAAAGCTGCTGGCATTTGTAGTTGGTGTGTTGTTTATGCTGTATCCGGCGGATACAGGTTTATTCGCCCTGCGTGTCATTCACGCTCACAGTGCGGTACTCGCTTATTTACTGGCGCTCTACTTACTCATACAGTTTCGCGTCCTGCATGGATGGATCAGTTGGCTGGCACTGCTTGGCGCGGGATTCATGATTATCTTTAGCCTCGGCCAATATCAGATTGCTTTGGGCGCTGCGATGGTAACGCCTTTTGTGCTGTTATATTTTGGTCGCCCTTACCGCCGGACGGTTATAGCCGCTTTTGCGTGGTATGCATCGGTAGCGATGATTATGTTGTATGAGGTATGGGCGGGTAAACAACCGGGTGTCACCGCTTATGAAGACGCGCTTGTACCCACATCCGTTTTTACACGAGAAGCCTTTAAGAGCATGTTGAAAGCGGTTTTGGTCGGCTATGAACGCCAAATCAATGGTTGGCTGGCGGCCTTTAATAAATTGAATGTTCTGCCATTCTATTGGCCGTATGTAGTGGCAGCCTTGGTTGTGAGTATCGGCATAGGCTGGTGGCTTTTACATCATTATCGTGATGCAGAATCACAACCGATTTCACGGTGGCGTTATGTTCTACTGATGGTCGCCGGACTACTGTTGTTCCCAATCGGCATATCGACCTACCTACCGCTTCCCTATTATCGCTTCAATGAGTTCCGTATCTATTTGTTGGCGATGCTCGGTTCGGCCTTCGTTTTGGCATTGGCGCTCTATTTGCTTACACGTACCTTGGGTCGTTACCGTGATCAGATATTTGTGGGGTTGGCGCTGCCCTTTATCGGGCTTGGCTTTTTAAGCGCTTTTCAGCAGCACCAATATTATGTCAATGCGTCTTTGGATCAACAAAGCATCTTGCAGCAAATTGGTCAGCAAGCACCCCAGCTTAAGCCAGACACCAACATCGTTGTGCTGGATCGTGCGGGAACGTTGAACAAGACTTACGTTTTTTATAAGGGAACGTATCTTGAAGCTTCGCTTCGTTATCTTTACAAAGATAAAACTTTAATAGCCGGAAATTGTCCATTCTATGGCGCTACCGCGCAAAGTGATAATTGCCAGTTTGGAGCCACGGGACTCGAAATAACCCGACCCAATGATACGATAACCGTTTCCTATGACCACATGTTGTTGTTTAGTAATGAATTGGATGGACAACTCAAACTGCTGACGGCGACTGAAGTTCCGGCAGAATATCACCTGACAGGTTACGATCCCATGTCGCGTATCGTGGGGCAGACGCTCCCATACCGCATGACGACTCTATTTTCGTGTGATCCTGCCTTATCTTGCTACCACGAAATCCCCAACGCCTTAAATGGAGCTGCCAGCACCACCTTTGATTTATCTCAAGCCGATGACATTGGTTTTGGTTGGCGTGAAACCGAGTTTGATGAGTACGGTGACTTCTTTCACTGGTCAGTCAATAGTATGCCTTGGGTCAATGTCAATTTAACGGATGCGGTCGATCTGTCGCTTGAGTTTCGAATCGAGCATTGGTTGAATATAAAAGTTATCGACAGTCTAACACTCACGGTTAATGGACAAGATATTTCGCTCACTTACACCACACGAAAATCAGGTGGTCGCCTGTACCACGCCACAATCCCACATGGTATTTCGGCAGGCCAACCGATCCACCAACTGATCTTCAAAACCGATGCACCATCAACGGTGCAAGCCGCAGCCGGAACCAAACTCGGTTTTACCTTATATGACTTACATGTGCGACCCGCTCAGCCTTAGTTCACACTGGTATCAGGTGCGGGCCATGCCGCTCATAAACGTTTGCAGCAGCAAGAAACCACCCGCACCCAGCGCCAACACCAGCCCGATGACGATGAAGTAGGTAGCATAGCGCACTACACGGAATATCTGCCTCAGAGCAAATCGCAGCGCCACCATGCCCGCCGCACACGCTGGAATAATCAAAACCACCGTCCACAGCGGCCAGTGTACGCCTAATACATAATTGGTAAACAGCCAGATCACCGCGCCGATAATGCCACCGACCACCACATCCGCCACCCACGTTAGATGGGTTGCGCGTAGCACATAAACCACGATCAACGAGACGATTCCGGCGGTGAAAATTGTATTGCTGAGAATGTCACTGACGATGTTCTGGAGGTTGGGCTGCTGCCCGTTTACACCGGCACTGACTCCGGCAATGATCGCCGCCGTGCCAATTTGTACCGCGCCTTCAGGAAATTTACCGCGTGCGCCGGAATATAAAGCCCGCAGAATCGCCGCGATAGGTAACATGTACTGTCCGCCCACTTGGAGTATGGCAGCCAGCGTTTTCGGATCAACTGGAAGATTCATGGTTTAGCCTTTCGTATTCAGCAACAAGTTAATAGCACGCAACTTGTATATGAGTTCATTCAACCACAACTTGGGCTGTTCTGCCAAAAGGCCGTAGGGCGAGCGTCGGAAAAGATGGGATCAAAGTCATTACAATAAACAAAATACGCATCCGATTTTGCGACGTCAAATGTGTGTTAAGATGTGCGGACGACGCGGTTGGTGGTTGTGGAGGTTTGGATTGCGGCGGCTGGTTATTCTATGCTTATTTTTATTAGTCGGTTGTCAGGCACTGGGTCAAAATGCCAGTAGTTTGATGTTGTCTAACCGCCTGATTAGCATCTGGGAAAGCGCCAAAGGCCACCTCAACAGCGCGGACGAAGTTCAGCCTTTTCAATTTGTGGCGACCAAAGGCGATGCCATTAGCGCCCACGTTTTGGGAGGCAGCACCTTCCATATGACGCTCCAAGCCGCTGACGGGACGGTGATAGCCCAAAACATTAATCCGCTCGAAGCGACTATTCCCGACGATGGCATCTACACCGTTCTGGTACAAGCCGCTGTCGCTACAGATTATGAACTGAGTCTAATTTATATGGATCGTCCTAATCCGGCGGATGCTACACCCACTCCCAAACCGACTGCTATCGTGACACCCAGCGCGACTCCGCCTTATTATGCCCGTTTGGGGACGTTTATCGCAGCACTAACGGACGGGCAAACGCCTGATGGTCAGTTTGATGCGCCTGAAGTGCAGCACGTCTACACCTTCATTGGCAAAGCTGGACAATATCTGGGACTGCGGATGGATCGTGTCTCCGGCACGGTTGATCCGGTTATCCACGTTTATACACCCACCGGTGATGAACTGGCTTCCGACGATAACAGTGGTGGCAACCGCAGTGCGCTGCTGCGAAACATTCAGTTACCAGTTGACGGTTTATACAGCATCCAAGCATGGGGGCGTGGCTTCGCAGGTAGTTATCACTTAGTGTTTAATCTCGGTGCGGAATTATCAACCGCCACACCTCAATTTTCACCAATTGCTACAGCAACTGCTTCGGTCGATGAAATCTTACAGCCGACGATTGCTCCGGCACAATCCGGCCAACCACTGCTTGATCATGTCCCTGTTTCCGGTGTCATCGAGCGTAAAGGTGATTTTGACCGCTATCCCATCACCGTGACGCACGGGCAGTTAATCACCATTGGCGTGCGTCCCGATTCGAGCTTTAAAGTGAAGCTGGAACTTTTCGACCCCGAAGGGCTGTTACTGGTGAGTGTCACACCCGCCAATTCGAATGCGGATGGTGACGCGCTTATTCCGGCGCTGCTGGCTGCCCAGAGCGGAACCTATGTCGCCTTCGTAACCGGCGAATCGAATAGCACAGGTGGCTACAGCATTTCGTATGGCGTGGGCTTTTCACACAGCGAAATCCGGCGCGGTGAAACGGTTGCTGACCAACTCTACAACGGTAATATTCAGCGACCGGGACTCAGCGAAGTTTGGACATTGGAACTCAACCAGAATGATGTCATCTCGGCGGCGGCCAGCATTGGACAGGGCAGTCTTGATCCGGTCTTGGAATTGATCGCACCGGATGGCGCGTTAGTAGCGATGGACGATAACGGCGGTGGCAATCGCGATGCTCAGATTGCGTCCGCACTTGCACCGGTTGGCGGACGTTATCACCTGCGAGTCACCTCGGTAAATGCTAGTGGTCGGGGTAGCTATACACTGGTGTGGCGTATCATCAGCCGTCCGCCGACTCCCACACCCGCACCGGGAACGGTGCTGATGCTTTCCTATGACGACAGCGTTCCTGCCAACACCTACCAGTACTACAGCTTTTATGGGCAAGCGGACACGCAGGTCGAGGTGCGGGTGATGGCGCAGCCCGGTAGTCCACTGGATGCGGTGGCGGCTCTGCTTGCGCCGGATGGCAGCGTGGTCGGACAGGGCGATGACGAAGATAACCATATTAACCCGCGTTTCACAGCCACCTTACCATCCAATGGCACGTATAAGGTGCGCGTCAACGGCTACTTGACCAGCGGTGCATTCATGCTCACCGTCAACCAACTTTATTCGCGCTAAAGTGCTATTTAATGCTGGTTATGAGTAAGGATATTCTCACTCAGAAACCTCACCCCCAACCCCTCTCCAATGCTTTGGCGAGGGGAGTAAAAACAAGAATTGGAGTGATTAGTTAACCGCTTATCCATAACTCAGGTTATTTAATGCTGGTTATGAGTAAGGGTTTTGATGCTCAATATGCAAATTATGCGGCAAATGCTGCACAAATTGCATAATTCCCGCCGAATTTATGGCGGCTGGCACGGGAGAAACCGCTGAATGAACATTTTGGGTCGGCGGGAGGCTCGCTGGTTGCCACCGAAATGACACAAATCCGGCGGCAAGCTCGGTGAAGGCTACCGCCGCAATTTGTGCATGTCGCTGCTGTAGTTGCCACAAAAAATAGTTACAAGAGCCAGTTTCAATCTACAGCATAATGCAGATCAATTGGCGGCAGTGGCGGCGGCATTGACTGCCATTAGGACTGCTGACAGTTGCGACTGCTGTTTTGTGTCGTCGGTGTCTTTGTCGTCAGGAAGGGCAACAATAGCATTTTTACCACAACCCCACAGCGAGACATCACACAGATACGGAGGTTAGTAAGCCACATTTACACCTCTCATTTTAGAACAAAAAGTCTTATAAAGTCAAGGGGATTTGGTTCGAGTTTTCTAACCTGTCATTCGTTGGGTTCGAATTTTGTCATGCCAAAAAATCATTCGCCTAAACGCGTTTAATATGTGACTCTTATCCGATATGATAACCAAAGGATAGTTTATTCCTATGATATGGAGGGAATGAGCATGAAGATTAAAGCAATGACACTACAAGAGGCTGAAACGTTTTTGAAAGATGGCGAACATCCATTTTCGGCAGCAACGATCCGCCGCGCGATTATGGATGGCAAACTACGAGCCAATTTAGTCCGCACTGCTGCACCCTATTACACGGTGATTGAGGATGATTTATTGGAGTGGGCTTCCGATCCCGATATGCACAAAACAGTACATAAGACCGATTAGTTTGTGACGGTTATTTAATACTTATCCGATAAGTCTTTAAAAGAGGGAGCACACGTAGGTGCTCCCCTACAGTCGGCAATCTTAATTCGCAATAATTATCGGATAAAGCATTTAAGGATCGCTGCGCTGCACGACGACAATCTTATGCTTGGCGGCATCGTTCATGAATGGGTCATGCAGCATAGCAATTTTATAGTCAATGCTGATGCTGGCGATATAGACCGTCATCCCCAATGTCATCACGGTTAGCATCCAGCCGAGCGAAGTTTGATATTGTCGTGGAACACGTTCCCACAGTTTTAGACTGTATACCGCTGCCAGCACCGCCAAAATGGGTAGGAAATACAGCAGAAAGCGCCGATCATAACTCGCCAGCAGCCACCAGAAGGCGAAGTAGGGGAGTGTAAATATCAATAGCAGGATTTCACGGTCAGAGCCGCGCGGATGTCGCACGACTTGAACGAGCGCTAGCCCGATGCCAATGATGATCAACCAACCGGTGAAACCAAAGTTTTCGGGGTGGGTGATGAACACTAAGAGGTTGGATACAGTCCATCCGGCATCACGGGTCCAAACCGTCGCTGGCATCAGTAAATGGGCTTCCACCAGATTACGGATGTACCACGGTGCGGCAACCACAGCACTGGCTGCACAGGCAATCAGAAGTGCTTTGAAGCTAATTCGCTTCCACACGACTCCCAGCAGCAAGAACACAAACCAGAATCCTACGGCTGGCAGGATGGCGTTTTTCGTCCATGCGCCGAGGCCAATCGTGATGCCTGACATGAGTGCATCAACTGGACTATTGGATTTCCACATGCGCCACGCAAACAAAGCGGCTAACGTGTAATAAAAGGCCATCGGCAAATCGGCGTAACCAGATGATGCCCAACGTGCGAATAAGGGTGTCAGCACGAACAACAGCACCGCTAACC
>JACDGI010000148.1 GCA_013821665.1 Anaerolineae bacterium | reverse complement strand
GTCATGAACTTTGCGACGGTCGTTGGCGATTTATTTACACCTGCATCACCGGACGTGTAGTCCAACACTTCTTGTGCCATCGAGGAAAAAACTTCAATGTACTTGATAATCTGACCTGCGAACTCGAAGCGCTCTTCGTGGGTCAGGTCGGTTTCTTGCAAAAGACCTGCGTAACCCATAACGTTCGAAAGCGGCTTACGCATATCGTGAATCAAGCTGCCAACCGTCTGCCCGACAATGCTCAAGCGCTCGTTTTGGCTGAGTTTATCTTTGGTGGCTTGCAGTTCGGCAAGCGTCTTTTCAAGTTCTTCTTTTTCGTGCGCCAACTTGGCAACCAGACGCGCCACATAAATAAAGAGCGCCGTATTCTGGGTCATGGTCGTCAGCAAATTGATGTCACTGGCTTGGAAACGTTTGTCGTCCCGTTCATAGACCAATACCAGTGAACCAAGCAGTTCATCGTTGAAACGCAGTGGCGCACAAATCACACGATCTGCTTCAAATAACTGTGCTTGATCGTAGGCGTACAAGGTGCTGAGCGCCAACTCGCGCAGCCGACCTCCCCAAAAATCAGCCGTACTCTTGTTACCAAAATGGCTCACCGGTGTGATGTTCGACTTTTCGGAATCCCATAGGTAAACGACACCGGCATCCGCCTGCACGATGCGGTTGGTTTCCATCAACACAAACTGGACAATCTCTTCTTGCGCCACGCCCTGCGCGAATTTTGTCCCCAGTTCATAAATCAGGTTCAGTTCGTCGTAACGCGCTAAAACTTCGTCCGCCATCTCGTCGCGCCGCTGGGATTCTTGGGCAAGCTGTGACAGGGATGCTGCGAAAAATATGAGGGCGCGTTGCAAGGTCGGATCAGCAGTCTCGCAAAATAAAGCCACCGAACCCGCCGGTTGGTTATTGATGGTGATAATCTCGCGATATTCAGGCAGTTGACCAGCGGTCTGTACGCCATAAAGCAGGACTTCATTGGCATCAAAAATCGCCACTGCGTTTTGCAACCCAAAAATAGCCTCAAACTTCAAGACCAGATCACGGATTACAGTTGGCGACAGATTTAAGTTCATAACAGGTTTGATTACGGTTGAATGCATAAATGGCTCATTGTAGTTAAAAGTCGTGCAACATTCGTTTGCACAACATCCGATTTGTATATAGAGAACAAGCTAAAAATCGTTAGCTACAATCCCCATATTTCGCTGAGTTGGTTCATCAGCCGCGCGGGATTAAATGGTTTTGTCATAAAATCATTCGCGCCAATCGCTTCTGCCCGCTGCCGGTCGTTACTATTGCCACGCGCCGTCAAAATGACCACATAAGGGTTATAATCGACGATGCGCCGCACACGCTGGCAAACATCATAACCGTTCAGCTTCGGCAGCAGCACGTCCAACAGGATAAGCCCCGGACGCTGATCGTTTGCCATCCGTACTGCTTCTTCGCCATCTTCGGCCAAAATTACTTCAAGGCCGTCCACTCGCATCCGCTGAAGAATATGGGTGAGCAAAACACGAGTCATGTCTTCATCGTCTACGATCAGAACTTTTTTCAAATTGTTCGATTGATCCATCGCGTTCTCATTAAGTGCTTAACTATCGTCATCTTACATTACTAATGTTACATTTAGTATAAGCCCGCTTTACACAATTGATGCAAAAAATTAGTCGCTCTTTAATAGATATACCGTAAAAAACGTAAAGATGTTACGGATTGCATTATAATCCAATTCTTTTGAGATAAAAAACAGCCAGCGAACATAATAAATTGTCCGGCTGGCTGTCTTATCATTTTCGCTACCTATGCCAAAAGCGTTTAAGCCATCAGCACGGAAAAATACTACATATTGCCGATAACGGCGGTCGCGAATTCGCTGGTCTTAACTTCTTTTGCGCCATCCATCTGGCGGGCGAAATCGTAAGTCACGACCTTCTGGTCAAGTGTCTTTTCGTAAGCTGTGGTGACCATATCTGCCGCTTCCTGCCAGCCGATATGTTCCAGCATCATCACACCGCTGAACAGCAGTGAGCCGGGGTTCACCTTATCCAGATTGGTGTACTTGGGCGCAGTACCGTGTGTCGCCTCAAACAAGGCCACTTCATCACCGATGTTGGCACCGGGGGCAATACCCACGCCGCCGACTTCGGCTGCAATGGCATCGCTCAAATAGTCGCCATTGAGATTGGGGGTCGCCAGCACATCAAATTCGCTGGGGCGCAGCAGCATCTTTTGAAAGCTGATGTCCGCAATCGTGTCCTGAATGAGGATCTTACCAGCGGGTACTTTACCGCCGTGATTCTTTTCGACTTCGTCCCACGAAATCGTTTCATTGGGGAATTCTTGTGCGGCGACTTCATAGCCCCACTTCATAAATGCACCTTCGGTGAACTTCTGGATGTTACCCTTGTGTACCAGAGTCACACTCTTGCGCTTGTGATCAATCGCGTACTGAATAGCTGCGCGCACCAAACGCTTGCTGCCAAAGGCGCTCATGGGCTTAATACCCAAGCCTGCGTCTTCGAAGAAGTTCGCACCGAGTTCTTCGCGCAGGAACTTCGCCAGCTTCTTGTTTTCTTCGCTGCCCGCTTCGTATTCGATACCGGCATAGACATCTTCGGTATTTTCGCGGAAAATCACCACATCAACTTCTTCAGGATGCTTGACCGGGCTGGGCACACCACGATACCAACGTACCGGACGCACGCAGCTATACAGATCCAACACCTGACGCAAGGTCACGTTCAGGCTGCGGAAGCCACCGCCAACGGGAGTCGTCAAAGGGCCTTTGATGCCAACAACATATTCGCGTAACGCGTCAAACGTTTCTTGCGGCATATAATTGCCGTCATAAAGACCTGCTGCTTTTTCACCGCAATAAATTTCCATCCATGCCACTTTACGCTTGCCGCCGTAACTCTTTTCAATCGCCGCATCCCAAATGCGCTTGCTGGCGGTCATAATGTCATAGCCGATGCCGTCACCCTCGATAAACATCAAAATGGGATTATCGGGCACATTGAGCTTGCCATTTTGGACGGTAACTTTCTGTCCTTCTTGCGGGACAACGATCTTGTCGAATGCCATAAGTCCAAAATCTCCTAAACTTGACTAATGTGTAAGTAAATCGGAAGAAATTATACGCGCATCGTTCCATTTCATCTATCGCCATTTTTCCAAATGTCCAACTGGTGCTACACTACATCTTCGTAATCGAAAAAGATTGCTGTCGAAAATCAGCATCCAAACGCGAAGTGGAGCAAATCGAGTATGGCCCCGATCATTCAGGTTGCGATTGGCATCTTATTCGTATTTAGTCTCTTGAGTCTGCTGGTTACGCAAATGAACACCTTCATTGCGAACTTGCTCAATTGGCGGGCAAAAAACCTCAAAGAAGGTCTCATGCTGCTCGTCAGTGACAAAGAATTACAGGCCAAAATTCTGGCTCATCCGCTCATCCAATTGGTTGATGCACACCTCCACACCCTCAATTTAGCCGAGCCAACGGCTCAAGCTGACAAGGGTATGACCTCCAATTATGATGATATTATCAACGCGCCTATCACCAAGGTCACCAATATTGAACCGAGCACCTTTGTAGAAGCGCTCCTCAGCATTCTTTCGTCACAAGGCGGCACTGCCATATTTGATCTGGTCGAGCAAGGCATTGATGCGCTGCCCAACGACGATAATAAACTTCGCTTGCGCCAGCAGTTGCGTGATCTTAAAAGTTTTAGCGATACGGATACCACCGCTTTGCGCGAGGGTATTATGAAGTTGCCCGATGGAGATCAGCGGAATCTATTGTCCTACGCGCTTGAAAATGCAGAAGATACGTTAGGTCGCCTTTCCGTCAAATCCGGCCAAATGATTCCCGTGTTAGAAGGCATCAATAAAATTGGCGACCAGATTTTTCGCGATGCTATCAAAACGATTTTAACGACTGCTCAAAGCCTCGAAGATGCACGGAACAAACTCGAATGCTGGTTTAACGATGGCATGGGCCGCGCCAGTGACCTTTATAAGCGCAAGATCGCGTTCGTTTCGTTCGTCGTCGGGCTGATCATCGCTTTAATCCTCAACGTCGATACCTTACAACTCGCCAAATCATTGTGGAATGACCAGAGCTTACGAGACTCTGTCGCTCAGGTGGCACGAACGGCTGTTGATCAAAATACACTTGCCATCCCCACGCCGGTTGCGCCGACCACACCCGATACTACAATACCCGCTACACCCACGCCGGATCTTCAAGCGGCCACAAAACAATCAGCCGACGACTTACAGAAGACCCTCAACACGTTACTCTCTCTGAACCTGCCGATTGGCTGGCAATATACCAACGTGAATGACCAGTTGCGGCAGGATTGTATCCAGTCCTATGGCACAGCCACCGTCAGTGACGTTGATATAAACTCCTGCGTACAAAATACTATTCAATCTCAAATTGATAGTGGCTTTGGTGATCCGAGGGATAATTCACGCAATTTCTGGACGCTCTTACCCGGCAGTGGCGATTGGCTGACCAATCTCATCTGGAAAATTATTGGTCTGCTGGTTACGGCGATTGCTGCCGCCCAAGGTGCGCCCTTCTGGTTTGATTTGCTCCGCCGCCTGACCGGAGGGAACAGTAACAACCAATCCGCGCCAACCGTTAACGTCACCACGCCAGCCGCATCCGCGCCGGTAATTACAGTGAATGCAGCACCTCTACCACAACCCGTTCCAGAGCCAATCTACCGCAACACGGACATCCTCATGCCGGATGATACGAGTGTCGGCTAAGTCAGAATCAAACGGGGGCATTAGTGCCCCCAATTTTCATTCAATCATCACCTGATCATTATTTCGAAGATTCGAGCGACCAGACAATCCGTGAGGCAGGGCTGTAGTATACTTGGTAATGCTCACCAAGAACGCCTCGCCTATATGCTTGACCTGTCATACGCAGCTTGCCCAATCGCACAAACTGTCCATAAAGTATATTATTTCGCTCATCTGAATGCCACAAGCGCTGGAGTTCATCCTCTTCTATAAGCGCAACTCCCGATAGTAAATCGCGCAGGCATTTGCTGGCTTGATTAATCAATGCCACAAGACCAACAATAAGTAGAAATACAAGTAAAAACTGGAATATAGACCATCCAATTATATTCGGATTCACCGTAATGCTGTAAATCAGAGCAAATACAATCATGATTACTGGAATCGAATGAGCAACCAACCACAGCTTTTGGATGCGTTTCAGCGGTATCGTGGTATTGTCAGCACTAACAGGCATATAAAATGCTCTCGATTAATCCACTAACCAATAGCCTTCTGTCCCAATTCGCTGCCCATTTTGAGGAGCGCATCGCGCATATCTGCTGTGCGTGCCTCAGCATAAATCCGCAGCACAGGCTCAGTTCCGCTGGGACGAATCAGCAGCCAACTGTGGTCAGCCAGATAGAACTTCACGCCATCTAATGTATCGACTTTGACAATCGTTTCGCCACCGACTTGTTTCGGCGCACAATCAACCAGCATCTGCACCATCTGTTTCTTCGGTACCTGATGCGCGAGTCGCACGTCGATCCGGTCATAAAGTGCGGGGCCAAATGTGGTCTGCAAGTCCGCTACGATCTCATGCAGCGGCGCACGCTTTTCGGCCATCACTTCCAGCAGCAGCAAACCCATTAGGATGCCATCGCCTTCGGGGATATGCCCGCGCACACTGATGCCACCGCTCTCCTCGCCACCGATGAGTATATCTTTCTTATCCATCAGATCCGCGATGTGATTGAAACCGACTGGCGTTTCATGCAGTGTGAGGCCATGCTTTTCACAAATGCTGTCGATCATGAGCGTGGTCGATACGGTCTTGACCACCTCGCCGCGCTGCCCTTTGCCTTCGACTAACTGCCGCAGCGTCAGTGCGAACACGGTATGCGGGTCGATGAAGTTGCCGAGTGCATCAATCGCACCAATCCGGTCAGCATCGCCATCGGTTGCCAAGCCGACATTAGCCTGTGTGCGCTGTACAGCCCCTACCAAATCCTTCAAATAGCGTGCAATCGGTTCAGGGTGAATGCCACCAAAACCGGGGTTCAAGGTATCACGTATGGATGTCACCGTGCAGCGCGAACGTGACAAAATAGTCGGGAATGCCCCACGCCCTGCGCCCCACATCGCGTCAGCCACAATATTGAGTTCAGCATTCGAAATTTTGTCGAGGTCTACCAGTGTTGCCAGATGTTCGTAATAGGCCCATGAAGGATCAAAGGTGCGGATAAGATCCTTATCAATCGCCTTCTGATAATCCATCATATTTGGCCCGCGCGACTCACGTTCCATCAATTGGAGGGCTTCCTCGACCTGAAGGCAGTCCTCTGCTACAGCGCTGCCACCGTAAGCCGCCTTGAGCTTGAAGCCGTTATAACGGGGTGGATTATGGCTGGCTGTGATGACAATACCGGCATTTGCACCCTTAGCCTTGACGTTATAGGATACCGCTGGTGTAGGCGAATCGGTACGCGTCAGCCACGCGACGATGCCATTGCCAGCCATCACCCGCGCTGCCTCTGCCGCAAAGCGATCTGACATAAAACGCGTGTCATAACCGATGACGACTTCCGGCGGATTGCTGCCCTTGTGGTTAGTGTTCACCCAATCAGCGACTGCTTGAGCGATCAACCGTAAATTTTCAAATGTAAATGTATCGGCGATAACTGCACGCCATCCATCTGTTCCAAACCGAATCATATTGTCATAATCCTTGATTATTCAAAATAATATAAGCGTATTGTACATGATGCAACTTGCCCCCAACAAAAAAGGAATGCCTGTTCATCAGCATTCCTTTTACTTTTACTTTAGGATGTGAATTGGTTCAGCAGCCAGCCGCCGCAGCTAACTTAAGCTATCCGTGTACGTCCAAACCAGCCTTGGACATGACTTCCGCAATCTTATCATCCGTCAGGTTGATCTCATTAAAAATGCTGTAGGGTAAGTCATGCTGCTTGACGTAGGCAGGCATATTCCTCAGAGTCTCACGCACATCATCAGGTTTAAGCTGGTCGAGCCGGATACCGGCTGACTCAATCGTATCGCGGATCGGCGCAATGTCCTGCCCATGCAAGGCCGCCGCAATCAAGATGCCGGGGCCAACCAGATCAGCATAAGGTACACCATTGCCGCTGCCCGTTTTGCCTTCAATCGCATACGAGAAATACTGCTCACTGCCCTCTTGTGGACGGTTGTGGTTCAGTTGATTGGTCAGTGCGACTTCGGTACACATCAAATCGAGCAAATTCCGCAGTGACTCGACCTTACCCTGCCCAACCCCTTGAGCGATTTTGAAGGCTTGTTGGGCGATACCAGCCGCCAAACCCGCTGCCCACGGTTGGAAGCGAGTCTCTTGTGTGGTCTTGTTGCGTTCTGCCGCATAACGCCAATCCAGCAAGCCAGTGACGATGCTCAACAATTCGCAAATGCCCGTGCCGCGCAGATTAGCCGGTGCGCTGCTGATAATATCCCAGTCAATGATGATCGACTCGGCTGGGCCAGTCGTCACATAATGGACGGTACCGCCTTCACGCACGGCGACTAACGCCGTGAAAAATCCATCGACACTCAGTGTGGTCGGCACGGTAACAACAGGCAGCTTATGTACCCAACCGATGTACTTGGCGGCATCGGAGGCCAAGCCACCGCCGACCGCATAAACAACTTCAACTTGCGGCGGCAAATCGGCTGCCAATGACTTGAAAAAATCGTGGTCGGCTTTATGCGGTTCTGCCTGTATCACCAGCGGCAAATTCATGTACTTGCCGGCAACATCCCACGAATTTGGGCCTGTCAGCAAAGCCGTTGGGCGAGTTTCAGTCACAGATTTAAGATCACGAATTTCAATCCGTGGTAAATGCCAAATTGTTTCCATGTGGCGCTCCATGCGGAATAGATAAGGACAGAACTCCCCATACTATAGACTGAAACGCCTTATTTTTCCAACCGCTTTGCACAAGAGTATGACACACGGTTACATTCCGTCGTTTTTAGTCATAAAACTCCGGCAGTTTCTTCAAGGTTGCCCATTGATTGCCATCATGCCCGAAGACCACGAGTGCCGCATGTTCACGTTCAATCACATCCATGATTTTGCGGGTGCTGGCGATCAGTTCTTCGAGGTTGTCATCCACCGGACGCATCTGACGATCAAGAACCAGTGCATCTTGGGTTGGCACAGCGTCAATCGTCAGAATCACTAATCCCGTATTCGGCAGTGTTACCAACACCGATTGATGCCCCTTCGCGTGTCCGCTGGTTTCGATGACGCGTAAACCGGGAAATAATTCCGTATCGCCGTCCAGCATACGGAAGTGCAAATCAGGATTACTCCATTGATTTTTAGTGCGTTCAAAGCGCGGATTATGTTGGGCATTCTCGAAATGAGTGCGTTGGACGATAAACTCCGCATTCTTGAAGGCATCCAAGCGTCCCGCATGATCGCCATCAAAATGGGTTGTAATCAAAAATTGAATGTCACTTGGCTGGATGCCGATACTCGCCAACTGCTCCACCACATTCTTGCTCGGTGTCATTGTTGGCATGGTCACACCCGGTGGGGGTTGGGCAACGTCCGGCAATCCAGTGTCGATCAACACATTACGCCCGTCATTCAACTGCACCAGATAGCATACAAACGGCGTATTCCGTTCCGCGATATAACCGACCTGCATCAGATAAAGCCGCTTCACATCTGTCATGGTTCACAACCTTTCTTGTCCAAAGAGATTAATAGAGGAGATTAGCTAACGCACAGTGTTTCAGCGCATGAATTGTTCGACGGGTTCATTTTGAGCCGCTTCTAGGATTTTTGCAGCCACCATTTCGACGCTGTCCGGTGGTGGCGCTCCGGTACCGCTGCTCGGAGGCACGGCTGGTCGTCCATCCGGATGGCTTACCATCGCGTTTTTGCCAAATTCGGTAGCTGTAAGCCCCGGATGCATCAGGCACACCCGGATATTATCGGCAGCAAGTTCGGCGCGTGCCGTGAGCGTCAGCCCATTGAGCGCATATTTGGTTGAGGCATAAGCGCCGATGTTGGGAATAGCCATTTTTGACACGTTAGAGCTGATATTGATAATAACTCCACCTCCTTGTGCCCGCATAATCGGGATCACGGCTTGCATAGCGTGCAGCACCCCGAACAAGTTCAGTTCGATGATCTGCTGATACTGCGCCACCTTGATGTGTTCGATGGGCGCATAGATGGCTTGCCCGGCGTTATTAATCAGCATATCGACCTGCCCAAAATGAGTGTGCGCAGCTTCTACCAACGCGCGTATTGCCTTTTGATCGCGCATATCCGTCGGGATGGCGATGGCTGTGCCACCCGCCGCTGTGATCGCATCCCTGACCGCGTTCAATTTATCGGCGGAACGGGCTGCCAGAACAAGCCGCGCACCGTGCGTCGCAAACAATTTGGCTGTCGCTTCACCAATTCCCTCGGAAGCGCCTGTGATAATGACAACCTTGTTTTGAATATCCATTTGACAATTCCCTTCGTAAGTAATCTGCGTTCGAGCAAAAGTTGAGTCATGGGTGACTCTTGGTAATAACCTATAAATTTCCTAGCTAAACGGTATTGATTTGGAAAGTTGGATGCGGTCAATATGAGGCTAAAATGACCTGAAAAGGCTCACCCCGTATCATTGACCGCATGGTCATCTGTTTCATGTCAGTTGCGATTCAGTTCTTCTTTTTTAGGATAATTACACAAACTACACATACAGAATAATGAGTTTGAACCAAAAAATTTAGCGCTTACTACGGCATTAAATCTTTCACCGTCACAGCATGTAAGCTGAGCTTCATTTCATTCTCGGCATTCGACAAAACACCCAAAATGCTCTGTTGAACACGAATCGACTTTTCGTCACTCTCTACAATGTTGACGTTGGTTGGGAACATCTGCCCCGACTGCTCAACCGCGTTAAAGATGTCTAATACTGTAATTTCATGAGGTCGTTTGGCTAACCTCACGCCTCCGTTTATCCCTTCTCGTGCCTCAATCAGCCCGGCCTTCTTCAACCGTCGCAAAATCACGCTGGATGTAGAAGGAGGAATATTCAGCTTATCAGCGATTAGTTGTGTCGAGATAAACTCAAACTTCTTTTGCTCGACCTTCGATGCCACAAACAACACAATATACAGTGATTGTGAAAAGGCGAGTGAATAACTCATACATACCACCATTCACAATAAACTACATATACAGTATATCTAGTTTCAACTTTTGTCAATATATGCGCTCGCCTATCGCCATTACGGGGCTTGTATGAATGCCTTCCATCAGTCAAAATAACTCTATATTTCAAGCCACACCGCCATTTCAGGGGAGTATCGTTATCATGGACTCGCCGCTACCGAGCAACCAAGAGCTTTTAGACTTTAGCGTCAACATTCCTTGGCAGGAAATTGAATCGCAAAAGCGAAAATTCAATCAGGCGCTGAACGATATTGCTGCTTTTGACTATAATCAATCTTTGCCGCTAGAGCAATTATCAGAGAGCATTGGCGCAGAAGTTTCCACTTACTACGACCCCTCTGATACGCGTGCCGCCAACATCGTTTTGGCGGAGGTCAACGGTGTCAAGCATGTGTTGGGTTCAGCCGTCAGCAGCCGTTATCGTGGCAAGAAAACCTTCCCGCAGTCGATTGTCCCTTACAACTTTAACCCCAGCGTCAACCATACCAATCTGCACGAAACCGACGATCCTAACACCAAACTGCGTTATCTTGGTGCGGAAATCGAACTCGGTCTTGTTCACGGCAACGGCGATTATCCATCCGAAGACGACATGCAGCGCTATATGCAGGTCTATCGCGGTCATGCCCAAAAACTGGGTTTCACGCCTCAGATTGACCGTGAAGCGGGGCAGTATCAAGTGGAGACACATCTCTCGCCGGTTCTCGGTTATCATAAAACCCGCGCTTCACTTTCCGGCATCCTCAAAACGCTGACGATGACCAGCGAAGAAACCGGCATGATCACCGCGATTATGGCGGCTTATCCCTTCGACTCAGATTTCAAGTTGACCGAAGATCCGAAGGTGCAAACCGCAGTTGACCTGATGCAAGAAGTAAACGGCTTCTTCCCGGAATATGCGGATCGACTTCATCAAGCCCATGCGCGTTATCATGTTAGCCCCGCTACCGAAAATTACGTGCAGATGTTCCGCAATCAGGGCTGCCACATCCATCTGGATTTGGCGGGGCGCTGCGAGGCTTTAGGCTTGCTGGCCTTCTATACCATGCTGCGCAGTGCTTCAGCAGCAGCCAATTCTGCCGTTCTCAAAGGTTCGCCTTTCGTCAATGGCACACTCGATCCTGAACTGCTCTGCACCCGCGAATATCTACGCAGCGTTACCGCCACCGGACGCTACTTGGAACTGCCCACCAGCCCGCACCTGACGCATGACGGTCTCGAACGCTACAGCACACTCCTCCGCTCCGAACGCGTCAACTCACCTGCCCGCGCTATGCTCTTTGATGACGGCCTCGGCCAAATGATCTCGGTCATGCACAACCCGATTGGTCGCATCCGCCCTGACCTTTCCACCAGCAAGCGCATCTGCACACTGGAAAGCACGGGAATGCCCGCTTCCGTCAGTGCCGCACGCATGGCCTCTGTCCTCATCGACTTTGAATACAGCCACATCATCATCGAAGATTACTTCCGCAAATATGGCTGCAACCTCGAACCCATGCACGACAACAAACTGATGTGGTCGATCCTCGGCCCGTTGGATACCAAAACCTTTATCGGCTGCCAAGACGAATCAGATCGCCACTGCACGGATGCACTCGTTACCACAGCTACCGGCGACCGCATGACACTGGTCGAATTCTATGACATGAAGCGCCGCTTTATGCACAAAGCGCTCTATGACATTGATGTCAACATTTCACCGCGTGACATTGACGATGTTTACATCAGCCTGGGACGTATGTTAGAGCCGCCACACGGTCATACCGCCCAAACGGTCAAGCAGTTCATCGCTGACCCGAAACTCAAGAGTACCGGCAATTGGGGGCAAATCCTCAAGAACGCGTTTGTCGAACTCGGCGGCACACCGGGCGAACATCGCCCTGATCTGGTACTCAAAATCGCCCACCAGATGCATGATGCTCTGCGTCTGCGCTATCTCGAATCGTAATCACAAGATTGTCCGAGGAAATCTCTCAAAATCCTTAAAAATCATCTTTACTCCCTCGTTTACGGGGGAGTGGTTCTTTACTCCTAGTCATGGCTCATCAAGTTTTAACGCAAAAGTTTTAGTGCTTCGCCTATAATTTCAACACACAGTAAGAATCTGTGGTATAATGTCTTCTAATAAGTTGAATATATGCCCCGCGAATTACTACGTTTATTACAAGACCTGTTTATATTATTTGAGCGTGTACACTAACAACACGAGAAGAAAGGAACTGACCGAGCGCCCACAGGTTGCGCCCGGTTGATTTGCGCTATATGGCTAAACAACCCAAACTAAGAATTATCCCTCTCGGCGGTCTCGGGGAAATCGGCAAGAACATGACCGTATTCGAACTCGGCAATGATGCTTTTATCCTCGATACCGGCATCATGTTTCCCGCCAACGATATGCTTGGCATCGACTATATTATCCCTGATTTTAAATACCTTACTGAACGTAAAGACCTTAAAATTCACGGTATTCTCTACACCCACGGTCACGAAGACCATGTCGGTGCGGCTCAGCATGTCGTCCAAGCCTTCCCCAAAGTCCCCATCTGGGCGACTCCGCTGACGGCAGGACTCATCAACGTCAAACTGGCTGAAGCCCAGCTCGACAAAACAACGACGATGAATGTCTTCCAAGCCGGTGACATTCTC
>JACDGI010000147.1 GCA_013821665.1 Anaerolineae bacterium | reverse complement strand
GAGAAGCAAAGTGAGCAGCGGGACACCCCTATTGCATGGCGGTGGCAACAGCCGAGCCATCCGCTGCATTTGTGTCATTTCAGCGGCAACGAGCGAGCTTCCCGCCGACGCAAAATGTCAATTCGGCGGTTTACTCCCTCAATCCCGCTGCACACTTCGGCAGGAAATATGCAATTTTCGACAATAATTGCAATATTTGCAATATTTTGAACATTTGCCAGCTCAAACGCTTATCTATAACGGACTTTAATTGGTTTTTGCTTCGAGACTGTGCCGAAGTCGTCTGCGACGATTGCCAATCCAAAAGCCGACAGCGGTACGCAATATGAGAATCATGATCGGATACGCGAAACCCGCAAGGCTAGACCATGCCAGCCCACCAATAACGGCGATCACAACGCTAACGAAGCCAGTGATAGCAAAACTGACATGCGACAATAACGTGCTCAGCGTATCAAGCTGCTCGGATTCGTTGAGTTCTAACCGCTCTCGTTGGCGATAAGCGTTGTAATACATCAAACTGAAAATGACATAAACGGCAATGAAGCCGATGCCATAAATAATCATCAGCGACGGTATTTGCTCTGTTCGGATGAGACTTTCTGTGGGAAGACCTATAATTTCATCAATCAGGAGTGTTGCGAGGAACTTCAATGGGAAAACGTAAAGCAGCACCACAAAAAGCAGACAGTTATTCAGAATAATGGTGAGGCTATCTTTTAGGCCGTAGCGCCGGAAGAAAAGATAATGGGAGTACCACAGGCCCATCAAAAGAAAAAAGGAAATTGCAAATCCGGCTGCACCATTCATCGTACTCAGTAGATCATCGAAGGTCTTTGGCACCTCCAACGAAATGACGATCAGCGTAATCGAAAAGGCAAATACAGCGTCACTCAACCCCTCGATACGCGACACTTCCTCACCGCGCCAACGAAATTGAGAACTCTCACCCACTCTACGCTCGATTAAAGGTTTTCGAAGCATAGTCCCTCACTCTGGTCTAAAGCCCGTTTATGCTCACTCATCATGAGAACAATATCGTCATCGTATCTGTACTGTAGCAGACAAAAAAATAGGGGCGCATCCATAACAGATACACCCCTACCCTATTCAAAGTTCAGCCGCGATTAAGCGTTTTCAATCTGCTTCTCGCGACGCTTACGTTCCTTAAGACGTTCCTCTTGGTTGAGGATACGCTTGCGCAAACGCAGGTTTTGCGGAGTGACTTCCAACAGTTCGTCGGCAGCCATAAACTCGATCCAGTCATCCAAGCTCAAATCACGCGGTGTGTTCAGGCCGGAGGTGGTTTCGCTGGGCTTGGCGCGGAAGTTGTTGAGCTGCTTTTCCTTGACCACATTCAAATCCATATCACCGGGACGAATATGTTCACCGATAACCATACCTTCATAGACATCAACACCGGGGCTGATGAAGTAGGTTCCGCGTGACTGTACGTTAACCATCGCATAAGGCGTTGATACACCCGAATCGCTGGCAACAAGGCTACCAAATTGACGACCGGGAACTTCACCTGTTAGTGGTTCATAACCATGATGTAAGCTGTGGATTTGTCCCATGCCGCTGGTGGCGCGCATAAAGTTGGCACGGAAGCCCAGCATACCGCGTGTAGGCACGAGGTATTTGATGTAAGTCGTACCACTTTCGGCACGCATATCGGTCATCAGACCACGACGACCACCGAGCAATTCCACCACCGTACCCACCAGATTTTCGGTGATTTCGATGTCGACTTCTTCAATCGGTTCCAGCGTTTCTTCGGTTTCAGGATCAACGCGGAAGATGACTTCCGGCTTACTAACCTCAAACTCAAAGCCTTCGCGGCGCATGGTTTCAATCAGGATGCCCAGATGCAGCTCACCGCGTCCGCTGACAATAAACTTATCAGGTGAATCGCCATCAATTACGCGCAGGGCAACGTTGCTGCGAATTTCTTCGTAGAGGCGTTGGCGCAGACGACGAGATGTACCCCAGCCCGCTTTACCTTCACGGCCAGCCAATGGCGATGTATTCACGCCGAAAGTCATCCGCACGGTCGGTTCTTCCACGCTAATCGGTGGCAACCCTTCCGTCACCGAAGGATCAGCAATCGTGTCGCTGATACCCAACGGATCGAAGCCGCCAAAGGCCAGAATATCACCAGCCTGAACCTCATCCACTTCGTCTTTCGACAGATTACGGAAAGTGAACAGATATTCAATTTTCCCGGTAATGCGTTCGCCCGCAACGGACAAGCGGACGGCGGGCATCCCCCTACGCATGGTGCCGGTCAGAAGGCGACCGATGCCGATTTGTCCCTTATAAGTATCCCATTCGAGGGTCGTCACCAGCAATTTAGCGGGTGCATTGACATCCACATCGGGCGCGGGAACTTCCTTGATAATGGTTTCAAACAAGGGGGTCAGATCGCTGTGCAGGCCAGCAGGCGCATAACCAGCTTTACCGACCAAACCCACCGCGTAGACCACTGGAAATTCGGCCTGATAATCGGTGGCACCCAGTTCGATGAACAGATCAAAAGTATCGTTGAGGGCTTGGTCTGGACGGGCAAATGGCCGATCAACCTTGTTGATAACCACAATGACGCGCAGCCCTAGTCCCAGCGCTTTACGCAGCACGAAACGGGTTTGCGGCATTGGCCCTTCAACAGCATCGACCAGCAGCAGTGCGCCGTCAACCATATTCAGAATGCGTTCGACTTCACCACCGAAATCAGCGTGGCCGGGGGTATCGACAATGTTGATTTTGGTATCGTGCCAGTGGACAGCAGTGTTCTTAGCGAGAATGGTGATGCCCCGCTCGCGCTCCAGATCATTCGAGTCCATGATGCGCTCGACCGACGCAGCCCCTTCACGGAACACATGGGATTGCTTGAGCATACCGTCAACCAAAGTGGTTTTACCATGATCGACGTGGGCGATAATTGCGATATTACGGATGTCATTTCTTACTTGCGTCACGATACATTCCTATCAACGGCCTAGTTTCAGCGGGATTTTTCTACATGCCCTGTGATTTGCATACGGCCTAGCGTGAGCAGAACGATAAAAGTTAGACCGATAAAATGCAACAGGAGATATAGAAGTGATTACAACTGGTATATTCTATCAGATGGATAGGAGGAAAAGACAGAGGAGATGAGTCATTAGACCAAAAGTTAAGTCAACAAGCCCTCAATTAATGTTAAGATAAATGGTATTCACCTACACAATTAAGCCTATAAGCCTGCGGGACGGCAAACCAAACTAAAATGATGGTAGCAATATCCTGTTGGGAAGTACGTTCATGTTAAACCCGTTGCTCGAACAACAGTTGGCAGAAGCTGCCATCAGTTCATTGACTGTTCCTACCTTAGACCAATGGCATCAGTTGCTCGAAAAAGTCAGTGTTATTTACACCGATTATCAAACCACTGAAGTCGATTTACGCCAGAGCGAACTCCTTTACGAAGAACTCTATAACTCGACGTGGCGGCAAACACAAGAACTCAGTTTGATGGTACGGGTACGCGAAGCACTAACTAACAAACTCGAACTCAAGGCCATCATCCGCACGGTGGTCGAAGTAACTGCTGAATCCTTTGGCTATGCTTTGGTGAGCGTCTCGTTATTAGAAGGGGATGTGCTTGTCGTACAGCATCAGGTAGGTTATGCCCATATTATTGAACGAATGCCGATTAACAAAGGCATTACGGGGCGTGTGGCACGGACAGGCCAAGCAGCACTGGCTGAGGACTGCTCTAAAGATCCCGATTTCATCGGAGCGATGAGTGGACTCGTCTCTGAAGTCTGCGTCCCTATCTTCAAAAATGGCGTGGTCGTCGGCGTTCTGAACGTCGAAACCCAAGCCCCGCAGCGGCTTACCTCCAATGACTTGGAGATGATGAGTACGCTCAGCGAGCATTTGGGAATCGCAATGGAACGTGCCGAGCTTTACTCAGCAGTGCAAGAAAGTAACCAAAAATATCAGATGGTGGTGGATAACATCCATGAAGGTATTTTCCAAGTAGATATGGAAGGCAAATTTACCTTCCTAAACAAGGCGTGGTATCCCCTGCTCGGCTATAGAGTTGAAGACAGTATCGGTCAACATTTCTCGCAATTTATCGCCCCTTCCGAGGTCAAAAATTTATATGAAGCGCAGCGCGGTACACCTGCAGGCAGCGGATTAAACGATGTCCGGCTTCAAACGTTGATGGTCAAATCCGATCAAACGCTCTTACCAATTGAAGCCCACCTGCATCAAGTTTTTAACACCGATAAAAAACTGATCGGCTGGAGCGGCACGATTATCGACATGAGTGACCGCTTACAGGCCGAAAAGCAAGCACGAGAAATGCGCCTATTGGTGCATGTCCAAGAAGCCATATCCAGTAAGCTCGACCTCAAAGATATGATTCGGAGTGTGGTCGAAACAACTGCCGATACCTTTGGCTATGAGTTTGTGAGCATCTATTTGCTGCAAGGCCATATGTTGCAGCTCCAATATCAGGTCGGTTATAAGAATGTCATTCAACAGTTCCCGATTACGCAAGGGGTGGCAGGACGTGTCATCCGCACTAAAAAGCCGGTTTTGATTGAAGATGCTTCCCATGACTCCGATTTTCTGATGGCAGAAGATGGGTTGGTCTCAGAAGTTTGTATTCCACTGATAAATAACGGTGAAGCCATCGGTACGCTCATTATTGAAGCGCGGGCTGGCAAAGACCTGACGCAAGCCGACCTGAATATGCTGATCACTCTAGGCGAACAGGTCAGCGTCGCCATAGAACGCGCACAACTGTACACGGCGCTCAGGGAAAGCAATCTCAAGTACCAGATGGTCGTAGATAATGTACGGGAAGTCATTTTCCAAACGGATTTGACCGGAAACGTCGTCTTTTTGAGCAAAGCATGGGAGCGCATCACGGGTTACTCAGTTGCAGAGTGCATAGGAAAATCGTTTATTGGATTTTCGCCACCGGAGCAGATCGATATGATCCGTCAAAAGGGTCAAGAAATCATGGTGATTGACCAACCCTACCTCCGCTTCCAAAATCTCATTCGTCGGGCCGATGGTACCCTCATTCCTGTCGAAACACTTTTGCAGCGTATCTACGATATTCAGGGTCAATTAATTGGCATCGGCGGTACATCCACCGACATTACCGAACATCTACAGGCGAAAAAGCATGAGCAAGAGTTGGACTTGTTAGTGCAAGTACGTGCCGCCATTTTCAGCAAACTTGACCTGAAGGAAACAATCCGCACAATCGTGGAAGCCACAGCAGAAGCCTTCGGATACGATCTTGTCAGCGTCTATTTACTGCATGGCGATACGCTTTATCTGCAACATCAAGTCGGCTACGAAATCATGTACAATCCGGTCAATATTTCGGTGGGCGTATCGGGGCGTGTCGCACGAACAGGTATCGCGACCTTGGTTCAGGATACAAGCAGCGACCCTGATTTCGTCAACGCCATGAACGCCCTCACATCCGAGGTATGTGTCCCCCTTCTCAATAACGGCACTGTCATCGGCATCATGAATGTCGAATCCAAAAGCAAGTTACTCACCGAATCCGACTTGAATTTGATGATCGCCCTCAGTGAACATGTCACGATTGGGGTCGAACGGGCGCAGCTCTTTACAGCAATCGTTGAAAGTAACCAGAAGTATGAGATGGTGGTCAACAACGTTTATGAAGTAATCTTCCAACTCGACTCAGATGGCCTCCTCACCTTTTTAAACAATTCATGGATACAACTAACGGGATACAGTTTAGAGGATAGTATCGGTAAGCATTTTTCGACATTTATACCGCGCGAGGCGCGCGAAAATTCCAAAGCTTTAGCTGATCTTTTGCTTAGTGGATCCCAGAGCGCAATTCGCGGTCAAATTACACTCGCCAAACAGGATCAAACACGGGTACCGGTCGAAATCCATATCCAACAGGTTTATAATGTTGGGGGTGAAGCAATCGGCATCGGTGGGACACTTACCGACATCAGCGAACGCCTACAGGCCGAACAGCAAGCACTTGACCTCAGACTAAAGGTGCGAACCGTCGACATGCTCAAAGGCTTCTTAACCGGTGTTTCCCATGATCTGCGCACGCCGCTTTCGGTGATGAACAACTCGCTTTACATGATGCGCCGCCGAATGGGTGATGAAGAAAATCGCTACCTCGACCGTTTGGAATCCCAAACCGCGCATATGCAGCGAGTGGTCGAGGATATGCTGGATATGTCCAAACTCGATGATGACATCGCCGAACTGGCACCGATGCGTCTTGATGTGAATGGATTGATTCGGGATCTGCTGGTCACACTGCAAAATACCGCCAGCGCCAAAAACCAGCATCTCATCTTCAAAGCGATGGGCGACAACTCATTCATCATTGCTGACCAATTCATGTTGGGTAAAGTCATTACCAATGTCGTGAAAAACGCTATCCAATACACATCCAATGATGGCGACATTCACATCGAAACCCGTCAAACGCAGGGAGCAACTGTCCAAATTATTGTAAGTGATTCGGGCATTGGCATCGACGCGGATACCCTGCCGCATATTTTCGAGCGCTTCTATAAAGCCAACGATGCACGTCCCAGCGGTCAAGGTGGCACAGGATTAGGGCTTTCAATCGCACATAAAATTGTGGAGATGCACGGTGGCAATATCGAGGTGACAAGCACGCTTGGGGAAGGCAGCACATTTATCATCACGCTGCCCATCGGTCAATAAATCACAGCTTTAATGATTAATCGAGGTTCTCAGATTAGAGGCTGTTTGAAAAGTTCTGTTGGCTAGAAGCAACATTAAAACGAGGAATGTGATTTTTTGTAGGGGCGGAACATGTTCCGCCCTGTTTGAATCTGGTTTGACCTTCCAAACGTTATCTTCATAAATCGGGTTCACAAAGGGTCATATCAACCTGCTCCACCTGCAAAGCAGGCTTTTTTTGTAATAGTCTCCGCAATTGTTACCTGTTATCACCTGTTTATCAGGCCAAACGAAATAAAAACCACTATTCGCTTCTGAATAGTGGTTTTTTCTGAACAACAACTTAGATCCAAGGAAGGTCATCGAACCTTCCTCGGCACACTTCACCCCTTATTTATGGTGGTAAGTTGACCAACCCATATACTTATTGAAAGCTTCATCCAGCATATTGGCAACATGTGACTGGTTAACCGACACATGATGTTCGAAACCGTTCTCGCAGATGTAAGCCAGCAGTTCTTGGAAACGTGGCACTTGCACCACACCGTAACCACCAAACGTATCAATCGGATCATCCGTGAAATCACCCTGCCCCGTATAGGCCACGATCTTGCCGCTCAAATCATCGGTTGAAATACGCAGGTAGCTAAACGGATTCTTCTTGACGCGTCCATAAATCGTGCCGTAAGTATTTTCCTTACCAACCGTCTTAGAGATAATTTCCTGATAGTCCATGATCGGAATATCTTCCACGAAAATATCCTTGGGCAAATTCGAGCAGTGGAACACCACACCCTTATCCGGATCATCACCGTAATTGTTGTTCCAATCGACCAGTGCTGACGGACGACCCGATCCCAGTTGCAGTGCTAACATCGCCAACGCGCCCACGATGTCGGTTTCACAGGCCGCTGGATTGAGCTTGTTACTGCTCATGCTCATCAATGTACACGGCACCACACCGAAGTATTCTTCCATCGAAGTCCAACACTGGATAGCAGTTGCATCCAACGCGTTATCATCCATCCATGTATCCAAGACCACACCGAACTTCGCCATCCGGTACAACGATATTTCAGGAATGCCGCTGGTACGGGCATAATTGCGGATTGACGCTAACTTGGTCTGCACACCGGGATCAGCATCCTGCAAACGATCAATTTGACCAAATACTTCCGAAAGGTCGAGTGTTTCAACACTGATGCCCGAATGATCCAGCAGCTTTTCACTGAAGCGCACCGTCTTAAATTCCTTCGGTCGTGCGCCCATCATGCCGAGCCGAGCCGTTCGCATCCCACGTACAATCCGGCAAATACCCGCGAAACCCAGCAGATCGTCCATGAACTCAGGTGAATTGGGGTCCATCGTGTGGTTGCTGGTGATGGAATATTTGATGTTGTACTGGCGCAGATTGTTGCAGGCGCTCATCTTGCCGCAGAAACTATCGCGCCGGTAATTGATGTCCATCTTGGTCGCGTTATCAGGGAAAGCATGGATCAACACCGGCACATTGAGTCCCGACATGCGGATGGTATTCGCAATTGCGCGTTCGTCACCGAAGTTGGGCAATGTCACCAGAACACCATCAATTTCGTCGCGGTGTTGGCGGAACAATTCGGCGCAAAGTGTGGCTTCCTTCAGCGATTCAATTGCACCGACATTGGTATCACCTTCGGGCGTAATGATGGCTCGAATGCCAGCCTTCTCTAAAATTTGAAGGATCGTTGTACGTCCCTCACCGGCCAAATGTGCCGGGAAAAATCCACGATTACCGACGATGACAGCCAACGTCACCGGACGTGCATTGAGCGCCGATGCGGGTGTCAGTTGGGGTTGTGCAAGAACCATTTTTGGAAACTCCTTATAAAAATCGCAGTCTTTAATCGTCACGATGCAGGAATTGTAGCTGTCACGTAGTCAGTAACGCTAATCACTTTTTAGAGAAATTTTGCAGGAAGCAGAAATACCGATCTCCTTCCTGCAAAATGGATTACATCTTCACTAATGGGGAAACTTTTAACACGCCCACTCAATGGCACAGCGTCGCAAAGGTTTTTCTCTGCGTCTGTGCGAAGCCTCCCTTTAGGGACTGCGGTTAACCGCCTTCTATTCCCCGCGTACTTCACGACGGATTTGCTTCAGGCGCTTCATGACATCATTCTTGCCACGTCCAAAATAATCATAGAGCGTCTTGTAGTCGGCATACAGTTGGTCGTAAACCGCTTTGTTGGCCGCAATCGGTTGGACAACTTCATCCTTGAGCTTGCCCATCACGTCAGCCGCCGCGTCAATATTCGGATACACCCCCGCCGCCACCGCTGCGTGCATCGCCGAACCGAGTGCCGGTGCCTGTGTTGATCCCGCTAAACGCAGCGACCGTCCGGTGACATCCGCATAAATTTGACGCAGCATGGCATTCTTATCCGGCAAGCCACCCGCGCAAATCAATTCAGTAACAGGCACGCCTTGCTGTTCAAACGCCTCGATAATGACGCGTGTACCGTAAGCTGTCGCCTCGATCAACGCGCGGTAAATATCCGGTGCGCGAGTACCCAATGTCCCACCGACCAACAAACCCGTCAGATCAGCATCTACCAATGTCGAACGATTGCCATTCCACCAATCCAGCGCGATCAGTCCATGCTCACCCACTTTTTGCTTGGCAGCCTCATGTTCCAGATATTGATGCACATCCATACCCGCTGCTTTAGCCGCATCGTGATATTCGGGCGGTACAGCATTGTTGACGAACCACGCGAATATATCACCGACACCGCTTTGACCAGCCTCATAACCATAATAGCCGGGGGTGATACCACCGCGCACCACACCACACATGCCCTCAACCGTTTGCAGCTTATCGCCGTTGAGGATGTGGCAGGTCGATGTCCCCATAATCATGACCATCGTGCCGCTCTTGGCCTTGACCGCTGGATAAGTCACATGGGCATCGACGTTGGCGACGGCAACGGCTGTGCCTTCCTTAAGTCCTGTCCATGCGGCGGCCTGTGCGGTCAATCCACCAGCCTTTGAACCGAGTTCGCCAAAGGTGCGCTGCATCTTGCTATCAACCACATCCGCAAAGGCGGGATTCAATGCACCGAAATAAGCGCGGTCAGGATAACCTTCTTCCTGCACCATCGCCTTATAACCCGCTGTACAAGCGTTACGGATTTCCACGCCCGTCAACTGCCAGATCACCCAGTCACAGGCTTCAATCAAACGATCAGCGGCGGCGTAAACCTCCGGCGCTTCGTTGAGGATTTGCAGGGCTTTGCTGAAGAACCACTCCGACGAAATCTTGCCACCATATCGCTGTAACCAACCCTGCCCCATCTTTCGGGCGGTCTCATTAATCAAATCAGCTTCAGGTTGGGCGGCGTGGTGCTTCCACAACTTCACCCAGCTATGCGGATTGCTGCGCCACTGATCGACACCACATAACGGCGTACCATCTTTGAGTGTCGGCAGCATCGTACAAGCCGTGAAGTCAATCGCGACCCCAACAACTTCTTCTGGTTTCACACCCGCTTGTTTGAGGACAGCCGGAATCGTCTGTTTAAAGACTTCAATATAATCGTAAGGGTTTTGCAGCGCCCAATCGGGTGGCAAAGGTTTATCGCTCCCCGGTAGGTGCTGGTCAATGACACCGTCGCCGTAAGGGTGAACGGCAGAAGCAACCTCGCGTCCGTCACGTACATCGACCAACAAAGCGCGGCCTGATTCGGTACCAAAATCAACACCTATTGTATACATATGAATTTATTTCCTTTGCCTTAAAACTTTTTGCAAAATGCGTATGTGACCGGTCACACAAAATTACCACAACATAAAGGGTAACGCAAAGAAGGATGCAATCAAAACCCTACCACATTCATCACTAGGACTTTTTACCTAATTAATTGATTCCATTTGTAACATTGATGCGGCCTAAACGTTTTGTTCATTGTAACGATCATTTATAGGAGGTTTGTGATGCATCATCGAAAACGTTTCATCTTACTTATAACGATAGGCCTTATTTCATTATTCGCAATGAAAACCATTCTGGCACAGGATAATAACGGTCATGGACATGGCAATGGGAATGGAAATGGAAACGGCAATAACGGTCAGGTCACACAACCAGCCCCCGGCGATAATGGTAATCATCAAGGTGGTGGCAACAACGGGAACGGTAATGGGAATGATGGTAGTAAAAAAGATGATGCCGCCACCGAACAACCCACTTTAACAACTTCCGTACAGATGCAAAATACATCCATTACTCAACAAAATGGTGGCTTGCTTGGCTGTCAAAAGAATAACCCCAGCCGTTTGGACTGCTCGAGCTTAGATGTTAAGGGCATGTGCGACGGCGGAACAGCGGTATTTATCATTCATAATTCTGGTTCACCCGGCGATGGCGATATGCGTGCGCCAACACAATACCGTCTATTGGTCGATGGTGTCGTCGTGCAAACAGGCTCAGTCCAATTAACAGGTGGCGCTAGCGGATTAGTAACCTACAACGGAAGTGGTTCTGTCACGATTGAAGTGGATCAGCAGGTCGGACATCCCGGCAACAGCCATCCACGCGCTTCGTTGAACTGCGGTAGCCCATCCCAAACGCCAACAGTCGAACCTACGCAAGAAGTCACACCAACTTTTGAACCTACGGCTACCAATACGGTAACCCCCACCCTTAATGCACCCGATTTATCGGCAGAAGTCATTTGTCAGGAAGATGGTTCAATCGTCTTTCTAGTGACCAACAACGGCGGCGATATGCCCGATGCAGTTAATTACACGGTCGCCGATACCGATAGCAATTTGGTCGACAGTGGCAATATCCAACTGGCAGCAGGTGGACAAACATCTTTGCAGTATTGGGTAACAACGGGTTTAACATTGACCGTTGGCGATTTGGTTATTGTTTCAAATCCAACATGTGTGCCGTCAACGCCACCAACTACGCCGGAAGTGACTCCAATCGTCACCCCTGATGTCACACCAACGGTTGAGCCTACTGCCGCCCCTGACTTGACTGGTCAATCTTACTGTCAAATGGACGGCTCAATTCTATTTGTACTTTATAACTACGGTTCAGATATGACCGAACCCGAATACTATACCGTCACCGATAGTAACAACAATATTGTGGGTGATGGTTATGCTCAGGTCATGAATGGGCAACCTTTCCCGCTCTACTTTGCCGGTTACGCCAGCCTAGCGTTCACAATGGGGAATTTGGTCATTACAAGTCCGAATTGTGGGCCGGTCAGCACACCCGAACCAACGGTACAGGTAACACCGCCAGTCGATAACTCGGTCTTGGTCGGAAGCGTTTCTTGCCAAAATGACGGCTCCATCCTGTTTGTAATTACCAATACAGGCGACAGTATGCCGGACTCGGTCTACTTCTCGGTGACCGATCCTAATAGCACCTTAGTGGACGATGGATGGTTACAATTAACGGCGGGTCAATCAACCAACCTCCAGTATTGGGGCTATACGCGTTTGACTTTCACAATGGGAGCATTGGTCATCACACAAGATTCCGAATGTATCCCACCCACTCCCGAGGTCTCACCGACACCAGAGCCGACACAAGAAATTACACCAACGACCCAACCAACCAATGAAGTCACCCCAACTGTGGAGCCGACAGTAACCGTTACACCTAGCCCAACCCCCACTCAAACAGGTACATTGGGCTGCCAGAAGAATAATCCTGATCGCAAGGATTGTTCCAGCTTACAGGTTACTGGCACATGCCAGGGCGGAATCGCGGTGTTCACCGTCCGCAATACTGGCAAAGCTGGCGAAGGGGATATGGTCAGCTCGACCCAATATCGGATTATCGTGGATGGAGTGATCGTACAAACCGGTACGGTACAATTGCTTGGCAATACCTCCATACAAATCACTTATAGGGGTAGTGGAACCGTTACGTTAGAAGCCGATCAACAAACGGGTCATCCCGGCAACAGCCAACCACAAGCCACGGTAAGCTGTTCCACATAATTCTTCAGTATGATCAAATAGAGGAGAGCATTACGCTCTCCTCTATTCATTTCCGTTAGAAGCGATCAATCACTTTCGATTAAGGCGTTGCTGTAATCGTCAGCGTGACTGTTGCAGTTGGAGCTGCGACGGTTGGTGGTATAGCCGTCGGCACTGGCACTGTCGGTTGCGGCGTAACCGTCGCCGCAGGGGGTGGTGGAAGC
>JACDGI010000146.1 GCA_013821665.1 Anaerolineae bacterium | reverse complement strand
TGGTTAAAACAGATATGTTAGCCAGCGATTACCATTTTAATATGTAAAAGACCATAATCCTGTCCCTACAATTATGATTCTGACCATATTGTACGGGATGAATGATGTATAGTGCCGGAGGGGCACAACATGTTGCGCTCCTACAGTAAGCTGTTTTGTCGTCTAGCATAATATTAGAACAAAAGTTCATATCCGTCAATGGATTTGTGTTTGAGTTTACAAACCATTATCCTATCGGTGCAACACACAGGTCAGCGGCACACTTTGTATTTCAGATTTATCTTTAACGCGTTTGCGATTTTCGGACATTCACTACTATGCACATTTTGATGCTTTTCTTAGATGGAATCGGCCTCGGCGACGATGACCCAACCATCAACCCATTTGCGATTGCCAATATGCCCACGCTCATCGGGCTTACTAATGGTAAGCGTTGGCTGCGTGATACGGGTCGGCAGGAAAGTGAACGGGCTTTGTTCATTCCCACTGATCCATGCCTCGGTGTTCCCGGACGACCGCAAAGCGGCACCGGACAAGCAGCCATTCTGACCGGTGTGAATGTCCCGCAACTGATCGGGGAACATTATGGGCCAAAACCCAATTTGCCAACCCGCGAACTCATCGCCAAAGACAATTTCTTCAAGCAGGTCAAACGTGCTGGCAAAAAAGCTGCCCTTCTCGATGCTTATCCCCAAGGTCTGCATTACGATATCGCGCGTGGCAAAACGCTGCGGTCAAGTATTCAGCAAGCGGCGTTCGAGTCGGGGCAAGAACTCTTTGGTATGGCTGAACTGAAAGCTAAACAAGCACTCACACCTGAATGGACGGGCGAATCGTGGCACAGCTATCTGAAGTTGTATGACACACCTGTTTATTCGGCTCGTGAAGCGGGGCATTTATTAGTCGAAATCTCACGCAATTATGATTTCGCCTTTCACTCGCATTGGATGACCGATCATGTGGGGCATCGTGGGCCGTTGCAACGGGGGGTTGAATTGTTGGAATTATTCGATGGCGTGGTAGCGGGTGTAACCGAGGCATGGAATGATGATGAAGGATTGGTCATTGTCACCAGCGATCACGGTAACATGGAACACATTGGAAACCGCAATCATACCGAGAATGACATTCCCACACTGGTAATTGGCAATGCGAAATCCGCTTTTGCAGATGATTTCCATGACCTAACCGGTTATGTTCCGCGTATGGCACGTTTACTGGACGTATAAATTCCCTTTGACGTTGGCTACAATCTGATCTTGATCTAACACTTCAGAACTATTGTTGATTCCATTCCACAAGAAGCGAGAACTCGCATGAGTGTTGATGCCGAAAGTCTTAAGAAATCCATGCGCCGTTGGGCAAGTGGTGTAACCGTCGTCACGAGCAGCAACGGGCAAGAGCGTGCTGGTGTAACAGCCAGTTCATTCACATCGATTTCGGTCGATCCACCGCTGATACTGCTCTCTTTACAAAGTTTTACACCGACGCTCAAACTGATTGAACAAACGGGCATTTTCGCGGTTTCGATTTTGACGGCTAATCAAGCCAATCTCTCAATCCAATTCGCGGGCTTTGCCAATCTTCCAGAAGGTGCCGATAAGTTTTATCAGGTCGATCTCAAAACGGCAGTGACAGGTGCGCCCATTATTACCGAAGCAGCCAGTTGGATGGATTGTAAGCTGGCAGCAGTCTACGAAGCCGGTTTAAGCCGAATCGTGGTTGGCGAAGTCCTCGAAACAGGCCAAGGTGAGGAGATCATGCCCTTGGTTTACCTTAACCGTACCTATTACGACTTACGGAAACAAGAATAAATAAGGGCAGCAACGGTTCAGTCACACCTTGACGCGGCACGGTCACTCATCTAGAATCATTAATTCCGAAACAGGGGTTTTTAAGGCATGTTTGAGAATCTAACAGATCGTCTACAAGGTATTTTTGACAACCTCGGACGCAGCGGCAAGTTAACGGAAAAAGACGTTGACACTGTGATGCGCGAAGTTCGCATGGCGCTGCTTGAAGCCGATGTCGCGCTGCCTGTCGTCAAAGATTTTGTCAAACGCGTTAAAGAACGTGCCATCGGTGCAGAAGTCGCGAAAGCGCTGAAACCCGGTCAGATGGTGGTCAAGATCGTCCACGAGGAATTGATCCAGACTCTGGGTGAAGCCGAAAAACTCAATTTCTCTGGCAGCACCAAACCCTACGTGATTATGCTTGTAGGTTTGCAAGGCGCTGGTAAAACGACAACCGCTGCCAAACTCGCCGTATTTTTACGCAAAGATGGTAAAAATCCGTATATGGTCGCGGCTGACACGCAGCGTCCTGCCGCTATCGAGCAGTTGAAAACCCTCGGTAAACAGATCAACGTACCTGTTTACGATGAAGGCACAGGCTCACGTCCGGCAGATATTTGCGTGAATGGCATAAAAGCCGCTAAAGAAGCGAATGCCGCCGTTGTCATTCTGGATACCGCTGGCCGTTTGCAAATTGATGACCGCCTAATGGGCGAACTCGAAGAGATCAAACGCCGAACCAATCCTGCCGAAGTGCTGCTGGTCGCAGACTCGATGACCGGTCAGGAAGCCGTCAACATCGCGCAGGGTTTTAATGACCGTGTGGGTGTTACCGGACTGATCCTCACCAAAGTGGACGGTGACGCGCGTGGTGGTGCTGCTATTTCGATGCGTGCAGTAACGCATGTGCCCATCAAGTTTCTTGCCACCGGTGAGAAAATTGACGGTTTCGAAGTCTTCTATCCTGATCGTTTAGCCTCGCGCATCCTCGGCATGGGCGATATGCTCAGCCTGATCGAAAAAGCTGAAGAAGCCTTCGACGAAAAGGAAGCTATGCAGTTGCAACAAAAACTGATGGACAATCAGTTCACGTTGCAAGACTTTCTGGAACAACTCCAGAAGATCAAGAAGATGGGGCCTGTCAGCCAACTGCTGGGGATGATCCCCGGCATGGACAAGATGCGTGGTCAAATTGACGAAGATGAAGCTGAAAAACGGATGAAACGCGTCGAAGCCATCATCAATTCGATGACGAAAAAAGAACGTCATAATCCAAAAATCTTAAATGCGAGCCGCCGCCAGCGCATTGCGCAAGGCAGTGGTGTACAAGTGCGGGACGTGAATGACGTGTTGAAGCAGTTCCGCGATATGCAATCCATGATGAGTCAGCTACGCAAGGGAAAGTTTCCGAATATTCCGGGTTTATCCGGCTTGCGCTAGGGTGCAGCCCTACCGCTACTGGCAGTCCTGCGTAGCATTCATAATTCGCCAGTGGCTCCCCTCTCATATCGAGTGCTTGGGAGCGTACATACAGGAGTTTGAGTAATATGGTTCGTATTCGTTTGCGTCGTATGGGTTTGAAGAAACAACCGAGCTACCGTATTGTGGTTGCTGACCAGCGCAGCGCCCGCACCGGTGGCTTCATTGAGATCGTGGGAACCTACAACCCGCGTACTCAGCCCATCACCGAATCGGTGGAAGAAGATCGTATTCTATACTGGTTGAGCGTTGGCGCACAACCCAGTGAAGCCGTTGAATACATTCTAAAGCGTACCGGTACACTGACCCGTTTTGACCGCTTGAAGAAGGGCGAAACGATTGAGGTTCTGGCCGCCGAAGCTGCAACCGCCAAGGCTTCCGCCGCACCTGTCAGCCCCAAGACCAGCCGTCCGTCGCCCGCTGCTGGACAATCAGCCAAGAAGGCCAAAGAAGCCGCTGTCGCTGCTGAACCCGCAACCAAGTCATAATCCGTTGACATTTCAATGCAGGGGGTTAAAATCCCCTGCATACCTTTTATCGTTCGGGCATCACCATCAAGGGGAAACACATTATGGAAAACCTTATCGGTTACATCGCTAAAAGCCTCGTTGATGATCCTGCGCAGGTGAAGGTGAGTCGTCGTATCGCTAGTGGCACCACGATTATTGAGCTGCATGTGGCACAGGAAGACACTGGACGCGTTATTGGCAAAGGCGGCCATGTGGCTAACGCGATGCGGGCACTGCTGCGAGCGTCTGCTGATAACAAAAATAATCGAGTGATCCTGAAAATTATATAGGCATGGCAACATCTTCTGATCCGAAGTATCTGCTCATTGGGGAAGTTTTGCGTCCGCATGGGATTATTGGCGAAGTTAAGACTAAAATTCTTACGCATTATCCGGAACGCTTGTCCCGTCTCAAAACCGTTTTCCTCGCCCCTTCCGCTGAATCGACCAAAATAACAGAATACTCGCTTGAGAGCGTCAGAATGCATCAAGGCTATGCCCTCTTGAAGTTTAAAGGCATTGATGACCGCGACAAGGCTGATAGGCTACGCCAATTGGTTGTTATGATCGCAGTTGGCGACGCTGTGCCGCTGGACGAAGGCGAACATTATCTTTATCAACTTGTGGGACTGACCGTACAAATCGAAGGTGGCGAAACGCTGGGGACTCTTACAGAAGTTCTCGAAACGGGCGCAAATGATGTTTATATTGTGGATAGCCCCAAATATGGCGAAGTACTGATTCCAGCAACCTCTGAAACGACACTTTCCACCGATACTGAGACCCAGCTAATGATCGTCCGTCTGCCGAATGGACTGCTGCCCACTGTTTAAGTCACGCTTGACAAGCCGAATAAACGCTTGCTATGCTGTAAACCGACCCTTCGACTAATTCAATGAGATATTGTGAGCGACCAAAAATACTGGCTGGGCTTTAGTCTGGTATCAGAAATTGGGGCAAAACGCTTATCCCTATTGCAGAACTGGTTCGGTGAGCTTGAAAGCGCATGGACGGCGACCGAAGCACAACTCCAGCAATCGGGACTTGAAAAGCAGCCTGTTGCAAATCTATTGAGCACGCGCAAAACAATGGATCTTGAAGCCGAGATGGCTAAAGTCCATAAGGCAGGTGCGTGGCTGGTGACATTGATCGATGACGCTTATCCGGCGCAGCTCAGAAAGTTGCCGGATGCCCCACCTGTTCTTTATATTAAAGGTTCGCTTGTACCGCCAGACGAACGGGCACTGGCGATTGTAGGTACGCGAAAAGCCACAACTTATGGTCGCGACGCCGCTCATCATTTTGCCAAAGAATTAGCTGGTAACGGCGTAACAGTTATCAGTGGATTAGCACAAGGTATTGACGCTGCTGCCCATCGTGGCGCATTGGATGCCGATGGTCGTACCTTTGGGGTGTTAGGCAGCGGCGTAGACAATATTTATCCGCGTGAACACCAGAAATTAGCACAAGAAATCACGCAGCATGGGGCAATCATCAGCGAATTCCCAATTGGCACAGCGCCCGAAGCACGTAATTTTCCACGACGTAACCGCATCATAAGTGGATTATCACTCGGTGTGCTAGTTGTAGAAGCACCTGAAAAAAGTGGCGCGATGATTACGGCGACTGTCGCAGCCGAACAAGGACGCGATGTTTTCGCAGTACCCGGAAATATTTTTAGTAAGACGAGCGGCGGCACCAATCGCTTGATACAGGACGGTGCGAAACTGGTGATGAATGTGGCCGACATTCTGGATGAGTTCAATATCGTCCACAACAATGTGCAAGTACGGGTTGTCACCGAGCAAATTGCGCCAGCCAATGCGAATGAACTTACGATACTGGATTATCTAAGCGCAGACCCCATTCATATCGATGATTTAGTACGGATGTCGGGGTTGCCAGTGGCTATGGTTAGCAGCACACTGACAATACTTGAGCTAAAAGGGCTTGCGCGTTCAGTTGGTTACATGCAATACTGCCTTATACCAAACACTCTTTAATTATCTTATCAAAAGAGAGTAACATGGATCATTACTACGCACTCATAATGGCAGGTGGCGGTGGCACACGGCTTTGGCCCATGAGCAGGCAAGACACCCCAAAACAGTTACTGCCGCTCATCGAAGAAACCTCGATGTTCACATCAAGTGTGGAACGGCTTGCGCCTTTATTTGCGCCTGAGCAGATTTATGTTGTAACCGGTCGTAAATATCTGAATGCGCTGCGTGAACATGCGCCTGAGATACCCCGGCAAAACTTTATTGTCGAGCCTTATGCTCGCGAAAGTGGTCCGGCTGCCGCATTGGGTGTGACAGTCATTCAGAAGCGTGATCCTGAAGCAATAATTGCGGTTCTGACAGCCGATCATCACATCACCAAGAAGGACAAGTTCCGTGATGTGCTGAAAGCGGCCTACGATTTAGCGCAGAAAGGCTACATCGCCACACTGGGTATCTCGCCGTCTTATCCGTCGACTGGATTTGGTTATATTCAGCAAGGCGAACTCATCAGCAAAATCGAGGGTTATGATTGCTTTGTCGCATTAGGCTTCGAAGAGAAACCACCTATCGAGAAAGCGACGACATTTTTGGCATCGGGTGATTATACGTGGAATTCGGGCATGTTTATCTGGAAAGCCGAGCAAGCCATGAATGAGTTCAAGCGTCAGCAACCGAAGATGTACGAGCAGTTCATGCTGCTTGCGCCCACCGTCGATACGCATGAATATGACCACAAACTCGAAGAAATATGGGAAAATGTCGAGAAGATTTCGCTGGACTACGCGGTTATGGAACATGCCGAAAAGATGGCTGTTATTCCCGCCGAGTTCGGATGGAATGATGTGGGCAGTTGGGCAGCCATGTATGATGTATTGAAACAGGATAAGGCTGGAAATATCGTAAAAGGCAGCCAAGCCGAGCGTGTGCTACTAGACACGAAAAATACATTGGTCTATAGTGATAAGCTGGTTGTCACGATTGGTGTCGAGGATTTGATTGTCGTCGAAACCGAAGATGCGTTGCTCATTTGCCATAAAGATCGCACGCAAGATGTCAAAAAAGTCGTCGATCAACTGCTGCGAACGAAAAACTACAAATTCCTGTAGTGCAGCCAACTGAATTTCTATTTATCGTATGCGTAGGCACATCGATGTGCCTCATTTTTGGATTGTACAGCAGATCAACATCTGCATAAGGGTGGACAATAAACGGAATGACTGAATATACAGCGTATTGCGTCAAGTGCAAGACAAAGCGAAACATGCTTAACCCAGAAGCGGTATATACCAAAACCGGCACCCCCGGTACACAGGGTGTATGCGAGGTTTGTGGTACCAAGCTGTTTCGCATGGGTGCAACCCCGGCGCATGAAGGCTTAACCAAGCCTGTCGTGGTCGCCAAAGCCAAAGCTAAAACTACGACGAGCAAAACCAAAAGCAAAAGCAGTAAAAAGACCACCTCAAAGAAGGTAGCTGCGCCTGTTACACGCAAAAAGTCGGGCAAACTCGTCATTGTCGAATCGCCAGCCAAAGCCCGTACGGTCGGCAATTTTCTCGGCAGTGGCTATACCGTAAAAGCCTCCAAAGGCCATGTACGTGATTTGCTGGTGTCGCAGCTCTCAGTGGATGTTAAAAACGATTTTGAACCCAAATATCGCGTTCCAAATGACAAACGGGATACCGTCGCTGACCTAAAAGATGCAGTCGAACGTGCCAGTGAAGTTTTTCTAGCAACTGACCCTGACCGTGAAGGTGAAGCCATTGCCTGGCATTTAATGGAAGTCGCCAACATCAGCGAAAAGAATTCCAAGCGGGTGGTGTTCCACGAGATCACCAAGACAGCAATCGAGGAAGCCTTTGCTCATCCTCGCACCTTGGATATGAGCCTCGTGAACGCCCAGCAAGCACGCCGTATTCTTGACCGGTTGGTCGGTTACAAGATCACCGAGCTATTGTGGGAGAAGGTTCGCAACCAACTTTCGGCAGGACGTGTGCAAAGTATTGCGGTGCGAATCGTCGTTGACCGCGAAAGAGAAATCGAAGCCTTCAAGGCCGAAGAGTACTGGACACTTGATGCCAAGCTTAAGAAACAGAAGGTTAATGGCAGCGGTTCAGATCGTGCATTCACAGCCCGTTTAACCCGTTTTAAGGGCAAAGATATTCAATTCGGCGCTGAAGGCGATGTCAAGCCGCATTTGAGTGTACTCGAAAAAAGCCAGTACAACGTGGCTGACGTAAAACATTCAACACGCCAACGCAAGCCATCCGCGCCCTTTACCACAAGCACGCTACAGCAAGAGGCATCGCGGCGCTTAGGCTTTAATGCCCGCCGTACAATGGCGATTGCTCAGCAGCTTTATGAAGGCATTGAGTTGGGTAAAGGTGGGCCTGTAGGTTTAATCACCTACATGCGTACCGATAGCCCACAGGTTTCGACACAAGCCCAAGGCGAAGCCCGCGAATACATCCAGAAACGCTTTGGTGCTGATTTCCATCCGGAAAAACCACCGCGTTACCAAACACGGGCAAAAGGCGCTCAAGAAGCACATGAGGCCATCCGCCCAACCAGTGCTTTTCGTGAACCCGATCAAGTGAAGAATTTCCTTTCGCGCGATCAATTCCGGCTGTATACGCTCGTATGGCAGCGTTTTGTCGCTAGCCAGATGTCAAATGCGCTATACAACACACTGCGTGTGGATATTGATGCAGGCTTGACGGCTGAAGACAAACCTTACAGCTTACGCGTATCAGGCAGCACCATCAAATTTATGGGCTTTCTATCATTGTACGAAGATGCACACGATGAAGACATTGCCCCGGACGAAGATGAAGGTCGTATTCTGCCGGAAATGTCGGTAGGCGAGTTATTGGCGCTGGTTCAACTGCTGCCAGAACAGCATTTTACCCAACCACCACCGCGTTACACCGAGGCAAGCCTAGTGCGAACACTTGAAGAGTTTGGCATTGGTCGCCCAAGTACCTATGCGCCAACCGTCGCAACCATCCAAGACCGCGAATATATCGAAAAATTGGATGACAAGCGCTTGGTTCCTTCAGAAACAGGTAAAGTCGTTAACGATTTACTTGTGCAGTACTTCCCTGAAGTCATGGATTTCCAGTTCACAGCCAAGATGGAAAACCAACTGGATACCGTAGCCGAAGGTCAAATGGAATGGCGACCGATGCTGCGCGACTTCTACAGCCCTTTTGAACATCAAATGGAAATTGCCCGCGAGACCATGCCGAGCGTGCGTCAGGAAGAGGCCGTAGGGCGTGACTGTCCAGTGTCAGGACACCCATTAGTGATCAAATATGGGCGCTTCGGCAAATTTATCGGCTGCTCAAATTATCCAGAGTGCCGTTATACCGAGCCGTGGCTCGAACGCACCAGCATCATCTGCCCCACTTGTGGCAAAATACACGGTGGCGAAATCATTCAGCGCAAGTCCAAAAAAGGCCGTACATTCTACGGATGCTCACGTTATCCCGACTGCGATTTCACCAGTTGGAAGCGACCACTCCCACAGCCCTGCCCTAACTGTGGTAATCTGTTGGTTGAGCAGAATAAAAACACGGCGCACTGTACCGTGTGCCAACATACCTACCATATGGATGAATTGGCAGAAGTTGTACCAGTAAAAGTTGAACCGGCTTAACTATTCTGATTTGTCCTAATCGCAGAAATTCCGTACAATAGGTTTAGATGCAATTGGGGCACTTCTGAAAAACGAAAGGCATCACGATGGGTAAAATTCGCGATACCCTGATCGGTCTATGGCCGGTCATAAAAACCTACGTTCCAAAGCCGGGGTTGATTCTCGCTGTCGTCATCGCATTCTTGATCGGTTTAGTCTGGTCATATGCGATTGATCCAGTGGTATTCTACGACTCCGATCCACGAACCTTGGGTCAAACTTGGCAGGATGAGTGGGTTCGGTTGGTTGCTGATCGTTACGACTTTGCCAATTCTAAAGCGGTGATAACCGACGAGTTCAAGCAGAGTATTATCGACTCGCTGGACAAAGTAGATCACCCACAAGAAATTGTGAACCGTTTGGGGCTTACCCAGCTAAATGACTTAGCCGCCCAAGCCGAGGTCACTGCGCCGTCAACACCCGCACAACCCACGATTATCGGGCAGCTCAGACCTTGGATATTGGGCATAATCGTGATGTCGCTGGGCTTCACTATTGCATCGTTGCTTTACGGGTTTTACGTCAGCCCGCTGGTGGTTGACCCCATCCGTAAACGGATACGGGGCGCACAAGGTACTGATGCAGCCGGTGCCCAACAACTTCACAATATTCAAGAGGCGCGGGTCATCCGTGAGCAGTTGAATAAGGATGCAAGTGCGGCTCCGGTCAGTGATCTTGGCCCGCCAGTCGTACGCCATGTTTCAATCTACACACCGGGACGCGCCTTCGACGACTCATTTGGTATTGAAGATGCCAAAAAAGATGATGAGTTCTTGGGCGAGTGCGGTGCGGTCGTTTCAGAAACCATCGGCGCAGGTCAGCCCGAAAAAGTAACGGCTATCGAAGTCTGGTTGTTTGATAAAGAAGATTTCGTCCGCACTTTGACCAGTGTTTTCGTCTCGGAACATGCCTTTAACGACCCCGCGACGCGCAGCACCTTAGCGGTGAAGGGTGAGCTTATTCTTGCCAAGCCGGGTGCAGTCGCAATCCTCGAAACCAATACCCTACGACTGCAAGCCCGTATTGTCGATATGGCGTATGGTACAGGCCCACTGCCGCCGAATAGTTACTTTGATAAAATGACGCTCGAAATTCAGGCATGGCGTAAAGCCCCCAGTATTGCACCGGTAGCGGTTGCACCAATGGCTGTTCCTGTGGCTGCCGCACCAGTTTATGCGCCACCTCCAGTGGTCAATGTGCCAGCATACGCGCCGCCTCCACAGGCAGCAGCGCCGGTCTATGCGCCGCCTCAAGCTGCACCAACAGCCTTTGCTGCGCCACCCGCGCGTCAGATGCCGCCTTCATTCAGCAGCGCCCCTGCTCCAGCGGCTATGCCACCGAGGCCTCCGCCGGTGCAGCCACCTCCGCCCAAGCAGCCTCTGCCTGACGATGACATCTTTGGCGGCAGTGGGGATTTTACACCCGTTAACTGATCAATCTGTGCAAATAAAAAACGCCCTGTCAAATTCGACGGGGCGTTTTATTTTATCTGGATTGCTTCTTATTTGATGGACTTAATCTTGAAGATCATATCGCCACCGGGAGTCTGCGCCCGTACTTTATCCCCTTTGCGGTGGCCTAAGAGTGCCGCACCGATTGGGCTTTCGTGGGAGATTTTACCTTCACGCGGGTTGGCTTCCGCCGCGCCAACAATTGAATAGATCTCATCTTCGTGTGAGCCTTCTTCAACAATGGTCACCACAGAGCCTAAACGAACTTCGTCCGTCTTACCTGTATTTTCAATGATCTTGGACGAACGTAGAATGTTCTCCAAATATTGGATACGGCCTTCCATGAAAGCCTGCTGCTCTTTAGCATCATGGTAATCGGCATTCTCTTTTAGATCGCCTTCAGCGACAGCCGCTTTTAGTTTTTTCGCCAATTCAATCCGCTTGACGTTAATCAGTTCGTCTAACTCGCGGCGCAGTTCATCTGCCCCTTCTTGAGTTAAATATGAGCCTTCAGTCATGTTGATTCACCTATTCTTCGCACTGATATCTGATAATTCATAAACATAAACTATGATTAAAGTTGCACAAGTTCACGGCGTTGGGCAGCCAGAGTGAGTACATTTTGGCGATGCAAGTGTGCGATAGCACCATTCAGCAAAATGCGGCTCTTACCACAGCTTTCAATATCGATGGCTTCAAGCGCTGCCTCAGGAAAAGGATTGGTTAAAGCAGCGTCTACTGCTGCCCGCAATTTATGAAGATAATCAATATCTGCTTGGATTTTTTCTTCAACTTCGCCACGCAGTATTATTTCGCCATGTCCTTGAACGACATTTTCGTAATTACCATTTCGTAGACCCGTGAGCGAAATTACGAAGTCATCATAATTTCCATCTACAAAATAAGGAATGGGCATCAAAGTATCGGCTGCGAATAATACACGATCTTCTTTGACGTGGCACACGATTGAATCAATACTGTGCCCCGGCGTTGACCAAAATTGAAAGGTTTTATTGCCAATATGTAAAGTAAACATCCCGCCTGAAAAGACAATATCAGGCAGAACCAACTCGACATCCCGCATTTCATTAGCCGCTTTGCTTTTCTCAAGGCTGCTGCGACCACGGGTATTCAACAATTCCCGGCACAGCGCATGAGAAATCACCCGCGCACCTTTGAAAAAACAGGTACCCGTCGAATGATCGGCATGAAAATGCGTATTGATTACATAACGCACGGTCGTACCCAGACGTGACTCAATAAAGCGCTTCATGAGCAACGTCTCTTCAGGATACGCAAGCGTGTCGATAACCACGGCACCTTCGCTGGTCACAACCACACCCGCAGTTACCTGCGCGTATAAATCACTTGTAAATACGTAAATATCATCGGCAACACGTTCGCGTTGCATAACTGGTTACTATCCCATCACAACTGTGCATTCAAGTGTGAAGAATCAGTATAGTGAGATAGATGATGAAAATCAAGATTCGGTGCAAACTCGGAGGCCGAACATAGGTTGTCTGGCTCATGTTGTCTGCTACAATCTCAATTACAATCATTTTAAATACATATTTAAGGAGCGTGCCATGAACAAACGAACAACCCATGTTATCGCGGCAACTTTTGCCCTTATCATCTTGACGCTCCTCTCGGTCAATCTTGCATACGGACAAGCCGCGCCTGTGTTTCGTATCGGTGTACTCGATGACCAACAAGGACATATTGCCAATGGCGCACGTTTAGCCGTACATGACATTAATGCCCTTGGCGGCGTTCGTGGGGCTGATGGCACACAGTTTCAACTAGAATTGATTGTTCAGCCCATTTCAGGCACCAATATCACCAATACGATTGCGAGCCTACGAGACGCGAGCCTCATCGCTGTATTAGGGCCGGAGTCAGACAGCGTAGTCAAAGATAATTTAGCCGCACTGCAAGCCTTGAATGTGCCGGTATTAACACCAGCAACCGGTGACACAACCCTAACTCAAGACCAAACCGGTCGCTTATTTCGTACTCGTGCGGCGCAGCTCTTACAAGG
>JACDGI010000939.1 GCA_013821665.1 Anaerolineae bacterium | reverse complement strand
CGCCACTGGCAAAAACGCCGAGTCCGCCATCAAAGCGGCTGTGATGACCGAGGATAATGCGGCGATTGTGTGGCTGGCTTCACAATTGGGTACACCGCTGACGATCTCTGAGGAAGATATTGCCAAGCTGCATCACCGTTATACCAATGTGTACGGGCAGTAGGAAGATTTAACCGCAGAGACGCAGAGATCAATTCAGTACCCCTAACCCCAACCCTTTCCCCGTAGTAACAGGGCAAGGGAGCCAGACATTGCGAAGAGGCTACTTTAAGAGCAGATGCGGAGAGTTTTAACACAAAGGCTCAAAGGAACAAAGGTATAGAGAGGTTATGCAGATGCATAGCCTCTTTTGTTTCTCAAGCGTAAGATTATTCGCCTTCGCCGACGGGTTCTTTGGTGGTGGTGACGCTCATCCATTCGGGGCGGTCGGGGCGCAGATGACCGAAGATAGGCTTCTCGTTACGGAGCATATCGACGAAGGCCATGATGTCGCGGATATTGAGGAACATATAGCCCTTCTTCTCTTTGGGATCGACAAAGGGGTCAGGATAGGCGCTGTCTTCGGAGAGGAAAAAGACATCCATCGCATCATCGCCGCCGGTGCAGCGGACGATGGCACGGACTTTAGCGGTGATGCCGTTAAAGTTCTGGATTTCGAGCTGCCGCCAGATAATCATATACTCTTTGATTTCAAAATGTTTGGGGTCCATTTTTTACTCCTGTTGGGGGATGGATGTTACCTGCTTATAGTCTACAGTTGACAGTCGTCAGTCGCCAGTCATAAGAAAAACAGAATGCAGTTTAACCACAGAGGCACAGAGAGTTGAGAGAATTTGATTACATGGAGCGTTCGGGAGCAGGTTTAAGGGTTTGCCAGATGCGATCCAACATTTGCAGGGTGAGCAAGTTGCGGACGGTGTAACCATAACGCAGGTTGTCGGGCGTGAAATAGGCCACTTGATCCTCATCACCGGGCGGCCAAGAGGGGTGTAGATTATCCCAAGCGAGGCCGGTGTTGGGTAGGTCGGTGAGGGCGGGGGCGAAATCGATTATGGGGAGGTTGTTGTTGGCGGCCATATCGCGCAAGATGGTGTTGAAAGCGGATACGCGATCCATTTTGAGGGGCTGTGCCGGAATGGTGCTGAGGACGGGAATAACGCCCATTTCCATCGATGTGTCGAGGATGGTTTGCATGTCGTGACGGTATTCGTCCTGAGTACGGTAGCCGAGATCGTTGGTACCAAACATGATGAAGGCAATCGAGGGCTGGGTGATACGATATTCGCAGATGAGCGGCGACTCACCGGCTTGACATTGGTAAGGATCAGCCGCGTTGGGCGAAAGTGCGCTGTAGGCTGCCCAGCCGACGTAGGCCGCGACTGAAGGATTATTAAAGGAATTACCGTTGCGGACAGGCGTTTGAAGAAAGGCGTTGATGACAGGCTGCAAATAGGAGGCATCGCCTAACTGATAGGTGCCATTGCCGATGGCGTAGAGGAAGCGATCATTGACGGTGATGCTATCGCCAACTTTGGTGAAAACATCGGGATAATTGCCGCGTGCTTGACCTATCATGGCGATGGTTTTGAGGTTGGAGGCCACTTTATCGCTGAAGGGCGGCAGCGGGTTTTCAGATTGGGCGTTTAAAGGCGAAATCAATTTGAGCAGGACAACAAGCACAATGCAGACGAGCAGTACGAGCGACCATCTGATGCGTGAATGCTTAAAAGGTTTAAATGTCGTCAGAGTCGTCATTGTCAGAATGGTTTCAGGTTCAGGTTGAACGAATTGGCGGCAGTGGCGGCGGCATTGCCAATGCCATTAGCCCTGACTTGATTCGGAAGATTCTGCAAATTCTTCAGATTCAGAAGGGCTTTTTCCGAAGTTTGTGAATTAGTTCGAACAAATGTTGCTGTTGATGCTGTTGTTACAAAACCCTTTTTGATCACAAATTTCTCTATTGGGATATGGTGATTGACCGGTGGTGTTTCACCTCATTCCGATGAATAGTTTACCATAGTCAGAGGGTGAATGGGTTACCATTTTGTAACTCTTTCGAAGGGAAGTTACCAACCCTTTTGAGGGAGAAAAATCGTTAAAATGGTTAGGCGATGGTTTGAGAATGGTTTCAAGGGATACCCCACCCTAACCCTCCCCATAGTAACAGGGAGGGAATAAATGCAAAATACAAGCGGAAGGCTCTGAGAGCCTTCCCTACGAGAAGAAGGTTTTATTCATGTGGTTTTGTGGCAGCGGCAAGAATATCCGCGACGGAGTAGATTTTCCAGCCGTTGAAGTTGCGGGCGCGCAAGCGTTCGTTATGATCGGTAAATTCGAGTGTTAGACCCTGCGTGTTGAGTTTGAGCAATGGCTCGTAAGTATCGCCATTCAGTTTCCAAATAGAGACACCCGCTTCATAATCATTGTAAGTCGCCAGCAAAAGATGAAGGGGGTCTTCAGCCACCACGATTTGCAACGTTTTTTCAGGAAGCCCCGCATGAGCTAACAGACCGTTACAGTTAACATAATTTAAGTTGTAAAGAATCGCTGCCATTTGGGAGTCCAGAATATGGGCCATTGGGAACTTATCACAACCCAGTTTTAAAAGACGCGCCTGAGCAAGATCAATCCCGAAAACAGGTGCGCCAGAATCGTATTCAATAGTTATAGGATCAAGCTGCTCAGGACTGGAC
>JACDGI010000938.1 GCA_013821665.1 Anaerolineae bacterium | reverse complement strand
ACGTCGCGTTCAAGTATTGCCTTGAATTTCCTGCGGCGTGCGGCACTCATCATCGGCTTACAGGTGATCGCTGATCTGACGATACCGGGAACGAGCCTCGCCATTCATCTGATCGGGGCGATCATTGGCTTTGTCGTGACAATGCTCATCAATCAGATTGCGCTGCGGAAGACTCTGAGAACAAAGGCGGCTTAAGATGAGGTGGTTGAAATCTGATTATTACGTCGCTGTTGAATGTCTGCGGCACGCAGCAAAAGTAGATACTTAATTTGATAGTTTGATAGGGCAAGGCGAGAATTTTCGGCCATTTTCCTTATATTATCTTCTGTAATTGTGTCCAGATATTTTTCGGCTTCATTGAGATAGTTTACGGCTTGTTGAGTATCGCCTAAATTAGCACAATATGCGTTCAGATTGAGATAGGTTTGCAGAATTTTGGAAGCCTCGATTTCATTCTTTATTTCGTATTCAAGCTGTTCCTGCATGAGTTCAAGTTCTCGTTTGATATTCTGTGCCGTATCGTAAGGCTGTCCGAATTGCTCAATTCGGTTTCTTTGTCGCCGCCAAAAGAGGCTCGTTTCCCCTTTCCCTTCAGTAATTTGGATCGCCTCATCTATTAGATCGAGGGTTCTTTGTTTATCACTTTCATCATGACTATTGAAATAAACCAGTTGACCAATGGCGTGATTAATTTTATTGTCATCCCCTTGCTGACGATAATAGTCTAGCGCTTCCTCCCATATTGCTCGAATAGGTTTCGAATCAAAGTTGGATGAGTTGCTTAAGACACGTTCACGTTCAGCACGAATTTCGAAAGAGGGTTCACCGCTATTTTCAATGATTCTGACGGCAGCATCTGCAAGATTTCGACAGATTTCTAAATCGCCTGCTTGCTTGGCTTTTTTGGCTTGGGAAATGAGGTCGTGGGCATCTCTTTGTGGTTTGGTCGTGCGCTGTTCATAGGTGGACTTTATTGCCGAGAAATCACGCTCTGGATAAATGAGTTCACTGGGAATCATTATTCCTGCCCCTTGAATGAGACCCGTGCCGGTCTTTTTGGGGATTGTGTTGGGATTAACGGGAACAGTATTCCGCAAAATGGTTGTGAGGGCATTGTTGAGGGTTTGCAAACCATTGGTATCGAGGTTAAAAAGCGCAGCCTCTAGGCGATCTACAGATAGTCTTTCTCCGACAGGTACAGGAAATTGATACGGTGTTTCGGAATGTGAAGTTGCTGAAGGTGATATATACATCATTATCGGGGGTAATGAGCGTATACCAAGAGCTGAAAGAACATTATGCACGGCGGTTGATAAGCCGTACGCCTGTTCCCAACTAAAATGCTGTATTGCCCCAAGCATGACTTCCAATGATAGGGTTTCAGTTTGAAATTGCATGGCAATAAACCTTCACGCTATCAATTATTTACAATTACACCTTGGCGTAGAGGCGACCACCGAATTCAGCAACCAGCTTATCATCCAGATCATCGGCGTAGTTAGCGACGAGGTTGATGATGGTGTTGGCTTCGTTACCATCCATGCCTTCCAGCGGGCGTTCGCTGAACACATAGACAACATCCAGATAAACGCCGAGTGCAGCGTTGGTCAGTTGCAGATTAAGTTCCAACAGGCGGCGGTAAAGTGGCAGCAGCGCGTTAATCGGCAGGTGCATGATAGGCGATAGCACCTGTAGATAGCCTGTGTTATCCTGCTGCGACACGAAAATTTCGATCACTGCCGAGTTGCGTTGGAAGCTCCAACCAAAGCCGGTTTCGGTACGCATACGGGCTTTGACAGGATCAATGCCCACACTCGCCAAAATCTGTTCAATGGTGGCAGCATATGATTCGAGCGCGTTTTCGCCGGTAGCACGGTTACGTCCTCTGAAGTTGAGCATACTTATAGTCTCCAGTCGATAATCGTCAGTCAACAGTCTAAGGCAAAAACAAGAAAGTTAAATCGCTGAACTTAAGTGCGGGAGGCGGGTTGACCGCAGCGCAGACAGTTGTTGCGGTAAAAACCGACATTCGCGTTGCAATTCGGGCAGCTCATACTGTTGTGTTCATAATAAAAAGCCTGTGTTTGTGCCTGTGGGAAACGCACTAAGCCTTCGGCCTGTGGATGCAAACCGCCGCAGCGTTCGCAGTAATAACCGCCAGCCGAAAGGGCACGGCTATAAAAGCCACAGTGTCGACAGTACGTTTTCGCGCCTTCAGTCGTTTCCTGACGGAATAAATCCACCTGTGTGCGGATGGTGTTGATGTGCAAGCCGTAAACATAAGCCGACGTGCTGGCTGTATTGCGGGTAATCATGCCGATGAGATAGCGGCTGTCGTCCAAGATGGGTGCGCCACCGGCATCCGGCAAATCCATGATGTCGGTCGGGAACCATTGGGCGGCAATCAAACGTTTGGTGGCGCGGCGTTTGCCCTGAAGAACCGTTCCATTGGCGCAAACAACCGTGAGGCGTGTGTCATCGGTGACATTGGCAATGGGACTCGGTGGGATAATCTCACCCGTGGTTTGTTCAACATAAATGAAGGCCAAGTCCAGTTCAGGGTATGAACGCAGCACATAACCGGGTACTTGACGGCGATTCGACAATTCGACAATGACTTGATCAGCACCGCCGATAGCATAACGGGTGGTCGCGAGTAAACCTTCACGGGCCACAAAGAAGGCTGTCGCAGGG
>JACDGI010000145.1 GCA_013821665.1 Anaerolineae bacterium | reverse complement strand
GCTTATTGGCTGGTTCCCTTCGAAATTTTCTTTTACTAAGACAGAATGAGACATTATGACCCCAAAAATTACCGGTATTTTCAACATCCTCGCGACACCCTTTAGCACCGATACAGCGCTGGACATCGACAGCCTGAAGAAGCTGGTCGAGTTCCAATTGGATAAAGGCGCTTATGGTCTGACAATCCTCGGTGTGCTGGGTGAAGCCGCCAAAATGAATGTTGATGAACGGCGGCAGGTGGTGGAAACCGTCATCGAAACGGTGGCGGGACGGGTGCCGGTGGTGGTCGGCACCAGCCATGAAGACCTTGCCACCTGCATCAGCCTGAGCAAAGCGGCTTTCGCAGCGGGTGCAGCCGGTGTCATGATCGCACCACCGCGCATGAACAAACCCACTGATGACCAGATTATCGGCCTGTACAGTGATATAGCCGCGCAGATTGATCAGCCGATTGTGGTACAAGATTTTCCGCCTGTGAATGGTGTGACGATGACAGCCGATATGCTGGCGCAATTGGCCGAAAAAATCCCCAACGCCCGCTATCTCAAGCTGGAAGACCCTCCGCTAATGGAGAAGATCGGTGCCATCCGCGAACGCACCAATAAGTTTGAGATTTTCGGCGGCTTGGGCGGTATGTTCCTATTGGAAGAACTGCGGCGGGGTGCATCCGGCACGATGACCGGTTTCGCCTTCACCGAAATTTTGGTGGCGGTCTATCAGGCGTTTGAAAAGGGCGATACCTTGGGTGCCGAGCAAATCTTCGACAAGTATCTGCCACTCATCCGTTACGAAAACCAGCCGATTATCAACCTGACCATTCGCAAGGAAATCCTTTTCCGGCGCGGTGCGATGGCAACCGCCACACTGCGTAATCCGTTTGTGCCGATTGATGCCGGAACCCACGACGAAATTGGCTGGATACTCACTCGCGTAGGCATCACAGATCCGACGAAGAAAATCACTTTATAAATTACGGGTTTGCCAGCGGCAAACCCCTACAGGAGAAAGCAACATGGATTTAGGACTTAAAGGCAAAGTCGCACTGGTGGCGGCGGCGAGTAAAGGTCTGGGCTTCGGTGTGGCACGGGCGTTGGCTGCCGAGGGCGCAAAGGTCTCGATTTGCAGCCGTGACACCGCCTCGGTCGATGCGGCGGTTAAAAAGCTGACCGACGAAACAGGCGCGGAAGTATTGGGAACGGTTTGCGATGTCACTAACGCCGACTCGATTAAGGCATGGGTGGATGCGACGGTTGCCAAATGGGGCGTGGTCGATGCGCTGCTGGTCAACGCCGGTGGCCCGCCGAGCGGTTTGCTGCTTTCGATGACGGATGCCCAATGGCAAGCGGCTTTTGAACTCACGCTGATGAGTTCGGTGCGGATGATCCGCGCTACGGTTCCGCATATGACCAACGGCGGCTCCATTTTGACGGTGACTTCATCGTCCATCAAAGAGCCAATTGAACGTTTGGGACTATCAACCGTAATGCGCTCCGGCGTAGCAGGTGTGGTCAAAACACTAGCAGATGAACTCGCGGGGCAGAATATCCGCGTCAATAACCTGATTCCGGGACGCATTGATACCGAACGTGTGGCTCAACTGGACGCGATTGCCGCCAAGAACCGGAACATCAGCATCGAAGAAGTACAGGCGCAGAGTATCGCCCGTATTCCTTTGAAGCGACTGGGCACGATTGACGAATTCGGTGCTGCTGCCGCCTTCCTGTTGTCACCGACAGCCCAATACATCACCGGTGCGACTCTGCGTGTGGATGGCGGTCAGATGCGCTCGATTTAACAATCTTCTAGGATAAGGCTGAGTTTGTAGAGAAGAAATTGCAAAATGGTTCAGATCACGATTCAAGTCACAGAGCAGCTTGCGAAGCAATTACAGCCGATGTCGGACTGGTTGCCAACCATCTTAGAACTCAGCCTTATCCGCTTTAAAACACCGGCTGTGCAAACGGCCTCCGAAATTATGGACTTTTTAGCATCATCACCGGATTCTGCTGATTTGCTGAATTATCATGTTTCGGATCGCGCCCAAGAACGGTTACAGCGTTTGTTAGCCATCAATCAGGCTGGCTTAGCCTCGCCAGAAGAGCAAACAGAACTCGACGAAATCAGCCAGATTGAACACATTATTATCATGCTCAAAGCACAGAACAATACTTCCAATTAATTTCAGATGGTGATCAGAGGATATGTGATATAGGAAGTTTCAAGAGGGAGAACACATAGGTTCTCCCCTACAAAGGCAAATAATATCCGCGTTAGTTTATCCCGTACTTCGCAACCATTATCTCATTTCATTTATCATTTACACCCATTCTCGCGTTTCAATCCCAAACTGCTCTTTTAGCCCTTTATGCCCGCTGTCGGTGATGCCGATGGCGCGTGTGCCATTCATGCGAGCGATCCAACCCTTTTCAAAAAATTTAGTGGTGACACTGGCTCCAAATGCTCCGGCTACATGGTAGCGACGTTCACTCCAATCGAGGCAGGTGCAAGCAAATTTGCGGCGGCCTTTGTGAAGTTGGCTTTCGTCGATTTCCCATGCCGAAAGCCATTTTGATCCTGCGGCGGTCACTTGATAATCGGTTTCGTCGAGCGTAATTAACTGCTGTTCGATCAGTGATTGCGTCACCGCCACACCGAGCTTCCCTGCCAGATGGTCGTAACAGGTTCGCGCCAATTGCAGCGCCGACAACTCATTGGACTGCTCCTGTGTTTTGACGCGCGGTGGAGGCGCAACCACGGCTAAGGCTTCCAGTAGATGTGCGACTTCAGCGTTCTTGAGTTGATAGTAATGGTGGCGACCTGTACGCTGCATGGTGAGCAAGCCACCTTCGACCAGCTTCGAGAGATGGCTGCTGGCAGTTTGGGCGGTGATGTGGCTGCGATAGGCTAACTCGCTGGCTGGCAGGGATTGTCCACCCAACAGTGCCGACAACATAATCGCGCGGGTTGGATCACCAATTAAGGCTGCAATTGTTGATAAATCCGGTTCTGAGCGCATGGCTTACCTCCTTCATTTGGTTGGATGCCCAGTATACTACATCCACACTTCGATGAAAACCGAAACATGACTGTGTTTATATGTGCTATGCTGGGATTGTCGTTCAATGATGCGAATGGTTTGACCTTATGTCCTTATCAACCCGACCTGAAAACCCAATTAAAGCTGCGATCCACGCCAATCCTAATCCTTATTACACGGAGCTTGCCGCCGATAAAGCACTGTACTACGATCATGCCTTGCATATGTGGATTGCCGCCAGCGCCGAAGTCGTCAACGCCGTGTTGACCAGCGGTCTATGCCGTGTGCGACCTGCCGCCGAACCCGTTCCGGCGGCTCTCGTTGGCTCGACTGCTGGGCAAATCTTTGGGGCGCTGGTTCGCATGACCGATGGACAAGGCCATGCAGTATTAAAGGCGGGTGTTTCGGCTGCGTTAGACACGCTCAATTCAACCACGACATTTGAGGTCAGTCTACGTCATGCGCGGACTCTTGCTACGAAATATATCCCAAATCGCCTGACCGATTTCGCTTTCAATCTGCCGGTTTATGTGGTGGCTGATCTGCTGGGTGTGCCGCCGCAGCAGCACTCATTGGTGGCACTGTGGATGGCGGATTTTGTGCGCTGTTTGTCGCCGATTAGTACAGTTGAGCAAATTGAGCAGGGCAAACAGGCCGCCGACCAGCTCTTTGATTTGTTTGGCAGGTTGTTGAGTCAGCAAACGGCAGAAAAGAATCCCACATTATTGGATTATTTATCCCAAATTTTATCCCAAGTGAATATACCCGATAGCACCCTTGTTCTCTCTAACGCCATCGGTTTTATATCCCAAACGTATGAAGCCACCGCTGGCTTGATCGGCAACGCGCTTGTGGCCCTCGCTGCCCATCCCGATATTGATGCACAAGTCCGTGCGGATGTGACGCTGTTGCCGTTATTCGTGGATGAGGTCGCGCGTTTTGATTCGCCTGTTCAGAACACTCGCCGTTTTGTTGCGGCTGATGGCATCGTCGCCGGACAAGTCATGAAGGCCGATGATTCAATTCTGGTGCTGCTAGCTGCGGCTAATGGGGATAAAACTGCCAATCCGAAGCCGGAAATTTTTAATCTGGGCCGTGAACACAGTCGCTGCTTCAGCTTCGGAGCGGGCAGCCATGCTTGCCCCGGCCAATCACTTACCAAGAGCATCACACAGGCCGCGCTACATCAAATTTTCGTCTCCGGTTTGGATGTGACAGCGCTTTCCAAACCCATCAACTACCGGCCTTCGACGAATACCCGCGTCCCGCTGCTTAATGTATAAGGAAGCTACTATGATCGCTGTTATCTTTGAAGTTTTGCCCGCTGACGGGCACAAACAAACCTATCTCGATATTGCCGCTGATCTGCGTCCGCTGCTGGATAGCATCGACGGCTTCATCTCGATTGAACGTTTCCAGAGTCTGACCACGCCAGCCAAGTTCCTGTCGCTCTCATTCTGGCGGGATGAGGAGTCGGTGCAAGCATGGCGCACACTCGAAGAACATCGCGCTGCTCAAACCAAAGGCCGCGCAGAAGTCTTTGGGGATTATCGCTTAAGAGTCGCCAGCGTCCTGCGGGATTATGGCATGTTTGAACGTGAGCAAGCCCCTGCCGACAGCCGTGTTATTCACGATCAGAAAGCGCTGATTAGCGGGACATGGTGACTGTCGAATCGCGATGAAATAGGCTACAGTTGGAAGAAATAAAATCAATTCATCTGTAGCGAATAAATGGATTCTTTACTCCTTGGCATCGACATCGGCACGACCGCAGCCAAAGCCGCACTTTTCGGCGTGGATGGCCGCTTACAAGCGGTCGGAAGCGCTGAATATCCGCTATATCACATCCGCCCCGGTTGGGTTGAACAGCAGCCGGAGGATTGGTGGCAAGCGACCATTACAGCCATCCGCCAAGCCTTAGCACAGGTTGACCAAGCTGCGGATCGTATCGCGGGGATTTGCGTCAGTGCTCAAGCGCCCACCTTGATCCCGCTGGATGCCGATGGTCAGCCACTGCGTCCGGCCTTGATCTGGATGGATCGGCGTGCTGAAGCCGAAGTGGCTGAACTCGAAAATCTGCTCGGCGCAGACAACATCTACCGTATCACCGGCAATCGTCCGGATGCTTTTTATGTGGCAGCCAAGCACCGCTGGTATATGAAACACGAGCCGGAACTGCTGGCGCGTACCCAAACTTTCCTGCAAATCACAGGCTACATCAACTATCGACTTACGGGCTTGATGAGCCTCGATACTGCGCACGCCGCTTTGCTGCAACTGCGTGATTACGCCACGGGTGAATGGTCGCCAGAGTTGATGGCCGCCTGTGGAGTCGAGCCACATCATTTTCCGGCTGCACATCCGGCACATGAGATACTCGGTAAGGTCACTTCATCGGCTGCTGAGACCACCGGTTTACGGGCTGGAACACCGGTGATGGTCGGGACAGTCGATGGAGCCGCAGCCGCATTGGAAGCGGGCGTAGCGGGCGCGGGAGTCGCAGCCGAGATGACCGGCACATCAACTGTGATGATTATGCCCAATGATAAGGGTATAACCGAGCCGGCTTTTATCGCCATGCCACATGCTTTGCCGGGGATTAATCTGCTGTTGGGCGCAATGGTGTCATCCGGTGCGAGTTTGCGCTGGTTTCGCGATCAATTTGCCGATGGCGAACGTGAAACCGCCTCCAAAACGCAGGTTGATGCCTTTGATTTGCTGACCGCTCAAGCTGCTCAAGTAGCGGCGGGCAGTGATGGGCTGATTTTTCTGCCGTATATGATGGGTGAGCGTTCACCGCTGTGGAACACCAACGCGCGGGGAGTCTTATTCGGACTCTCACTTGCCACGCCCAAAGCAGCCGTCATCCGTGCTATATTGGAGGGCACGGCGTTTGCCCTGCGCCATAATGTCGAGGTGGCACAAGCGGCTGGCGTAAGCATCAACGAAGTGCGCTCAGTCGGGGGAGGCACACGCAGCACCTTGTGGAACCAGATTAAATCCGATGTGCTGGGCGTGCCCGTATTGTTACCAGAGGCTTCGGTCGGGGCACCTTTCGGGGATGCGCTGGTTGCGGGTTTGGGCGTGGGCATCTATAGCAATGTGTTGAAAACCGTGCGTGATGTGGTCAAGATCAAAACGCGTTACGAACCTGACCCGACGAATCACGTCCGTTACAGCGAGCAGTACGCCTTATTTCGCAGCATCTACGAACACCTCCGTGCGGATTTTGACCAATCGGCACGGCTTATGACCATCAACGGGGACACCTAAATGCTCGATCTGAATTTAACTGGCAGAATCGCGATTGTCACAGGCGGATCAGGTGGGATTGGCAGTGCGATTGCCTTAGCTTTAGCCGCGCAGGGAGCAGCCGTAGCCGTTCATTATCGTGGTCAGGCCGACTCGGCACAGGTGGTAGCCGACAGCATCCTCGATAACAGTGGACGGGCTATCGCGATTCAGGCCGATCTCAGCCAAGCGAACGCGCCGGATGAACTGGTGCGGCAGGTGATTGACCAACTCGGTCAGCCGGATATTCTCATTAACAACGCCGGTGAATTTACCGATTCCTCGGTGGCTGATATGACCGATGATATTTGGTCGCAAACCATCGCCCTAAATTTGACGGCAGCCTTCGCTTGCAGCCGCGCCTGTTTGCCGATGATGAAGTCGCGCGGATGGGGACGGATTATCTCGCTGACCTCACAGGCGGCTTTTGTGGGATCGACCAACCATGCTCATTATGCTGCGGCCAAAGCAGGATTAGCCGGATTCAGTTACTCGCTGGCGAAAGAAGTGGGCGCGGAAGGCATCACGGTGAATCTGGTCGCGCCGGGTCGCATCGTGACGGATATGCTGGCTGACCACATTCCGACGCGCGAAGCTGAATGGATCAGGCAGACACCTATGCGACGACTCGGCCAACCGGAGGAAGTGGCTGGCGCGGTGGTTTTCCTCGCCTCGAATGCCGCCTCGTATATCACCGGCGCGACCCTCCACGTCAACGGGGGCGTGGTGATGAGCTAGGGCATTATTGTCTATACACTAAAGCTCACTTTTTTGTCTTAACCACAAATTGCATAAAAGCCGGATGACTTTCTTTGAATCGGAGATTTGGAAAGTTCTCATCGCCCAACTGCGCTATAAAATAACCTATTTCAATATATTCGGGATATGCTGTGCGCAATGGAATCTCAATGAGAAAGTCCGATTCCTCAACGTGCGATCTTACGCTTACACCTAATGCACTTAACTGTTCCAATGCTACCCTGCGTTTATCGGTCATATCCCATTGGGGATTGATAATAATTTCACCTTTTCCAGCCATGATTCCCACCTAATTTATACTGACGCGCTCAGCTTTCTTTTTTGCCAATAATTGACGCGCTTCATCGACTGAATTGGCGAACATAATTGGCACTTCACGGCGTAGTGTGCTGCTATACGCACGTGTAAACACCTGCACAACCGAACGCTGAATAATGCCTGCGCCGATAGCCACCAGAATGCCTGTGTTGGCCGGACGCTCGGTTGCCATTTTGCGTAAATGGGGCATGGCATTGGAGGGTAAGGAGCGGTTTTCGAAGATCATGATGCTGTCCACGATGCTGTTCAGCTTTGAAATTTGCGCCCAACTGTCAGCCATTACCTGATCGAGTTCATCCCAAGTCCAAGTGCCAGTCAGTTCGTAGCGTCCCATCGTTTGTTCGGCATCGTCCCAAGCAAATGTTGCGGTCATACAATCCTCAGCAATCTATCAAGCGTCTTACCTATATTATATTGCACTACAAGCTGCCGAAGCGTGTATGTTTCTGAAATGCTGTAAGGATTTGTGCTGTCTGTTCAGGTCAACGGGGGCGTGGTGATGAGCTAATCCTGCCGATCATTTTCCTGCCGCCTTATTCCAATCTATAATATACTCTGCATCCACCAATTCATTCTGGAAACCGATTCTCCATGTCTGATGTTTTTATCTCCTACTCCCGCAAAAACAGTGACTTCGCCCGCCGCCTCATCGACAAATTGATCTTGCGTGGCAAAGATGCGTGGGTTGATTGGGAAGGTATCCCCCTGACCTCTCCCAATTGGTGGATGGAGATCAAAACCGGCATCGAAGCCACGGATAGCTTTGTCTTTATCATGACTCCCGACTCAATGGCCTCGGTTGTCTGCAATATGGAACTGGATTACGCTTTCGAACTTCACAAGCGCATCGTGCCGGTCGTTTATCAAGATGTCACCACCCGTGATGCCTTTGCCTCAGTAGCCGACTTCGAGCCGGATGAGGCCATGCAGGAACGTCTCGCGGGTAAAGATCCACTCATCATGGCACGGGATAATTGGCAGCGACTCAGCCACATCAATTGGGTGTTCTTCCGCGCCGCCGATGATTTCGATACCTCCTTTGGCCGCCTGCTCACCACCGTCGAAACCGATTTGGCCTACGTCCGCGCCCATACCCGCTACCTGACCCGCGCCCAAGAATGGCAGCGCGAAAATCAACGTGAGGATTCGCTGCTCTTTGGTCAAGAGATAGACCGCGCCGAAGCATGGCTCAAACAGGCCGAAACCTATGCCACCAGCGCACCCGACAAAAACACCAAAGTTGAGGTCGTCAATCCGCTGCCGCAAGACCTACATCGCGACTACATCCACGCCAGTCGTGCCGCCGATACTGCACGCACCACGCGCCTCCGCAACATCCGTCGCGCCAGCATCGTTGGTGCTGTTGTGGCAGCAGTGGCACTTATCTTCGCCGTCAGTGCTTCTGTCATTGGCCTACAAGCCACCTCAACCGCTAACCAAGCCGGAACGCGCGAATCACTTTCAAACACCCAAGTTGCCGACGCTAACAGCGCCTTAACTGCCGTGCCGCCGACACTGACGCAGGTCAATCAGCAAGTCATTATCGCGCAGGGACAAGCCAACCAAGCCAGCACTCAGGTTGCCACCGCCAACGTTGCCCTCTCCGGTATCCCACCAACACTTAACGCGGTATCGACCACCGTCGCTCTTGGCGAAGCCCGCGTCGAATCGCTCCGCTTAGCTGCAATAGCTTCAGATGAATTGCGTGGCAATCAACCCAATCCTATTCTTGCTTCACTGCTCAGTATTCGCGCCCTTAAGACGGCTTACACCGCTCAGGCCGAGGCGTTGCTTATCTCGGCTCTTAAGCAAAATACGGCTCGAAGGGCACTAATTGGGACAGACCTTATGACTAGTGTCGCCTTCAGTCCTGATGGCACCAAAATCGTCACCGGCAGTTGGGATAGCACCGCTATCATCTGGGATGCGAACACTGGTCAAATCTTGCGTACTCTGCGTGGGCATTCCGACGATGTGACTAGTGTCGCCTTCAGCCCCGATGGCACTAAAGTTGTCACTGGCAGTAACGATCAGACCGCTATCATCTGGGATGCGAACACTGGTCGAATCCTGCGTACTCTGCGCGGGCACATAGATATTGTGACCAGTGTGGCTTTTAGTCCCGATGGCACCAAAATCGTCACCGGAGGTTATGATAAGATCGCTATTATTTGGGATGTAAACACTGGTCGAATCCTGCGTACTCTGCGCGGGCACATGGGCTTTGTGTCCAGTGTCGTCTTCAGTCTCGATGGCACCAAAATCGTCACTGGCAGTTGGGATGACACCGCTATCATCTGGGATGTGAGCAGTGGTCGAGCTTTGATTACTCTCAGCGGACACACAAACTGGGTAAACAGTGTCGCTTTCAGTCCCGATGGCAACCAAGTCATCACCGGCAGTTGGGATGACACCGCTATCATCTGGAATGCGAACAGTGGCGAAGCTCTACATACTCTGCGCGGGCACGTCCATTATGTGAACGGTGTCGCCTTCAGTCCCGATGGCACCAAAGTCGTCAACGCCAGTTCTGACAACACCGCCATTATCTGGGATGCGAGCAGTGGCGAAGTTCTGCATACGATTAGTGGACATACTAGCGTTTTGTATAGTGTCGCCTTCAGTCCCGATGGCACCAAAATCGTCACCGCCAGTGCGGATGCCAGTGCTATCATATGGGATGTGAACAGTGGCGAAGCTCTACATACTCTTCGCGGGCACACTGGTGAAGTGTTCAGCGTCGCCTTCAGTCCGGATAACACTAAGGTCGTCACCGGTAGTTACGACCATACGGCCATCATCTGGGACGTGAGGAGTGATCGAGCTTTGCATACACTCAGCGGCCACACCGATATTGTGAACAGCGTCGCTTTCAGTCCCGATGGCACCGAAGTTATCACCGGCGGTCATGACAAAACCGCCATCATATGGGATGTGGCTAGTGGCCGAGCTTTGCGTACCCTTAGCGGCCACACCGATATTGTGAACAGCGTCGCTTTCAGTCCCGATGGCACCAAAGTCATCACCGGCAGTTTTGATCAAACGGCTATCATATGGGATGTGGCTAGTGGCCGAGCTTTGCGTACCCTCAGTGGTCACACCGACGCGGTGTTTAGTGTCGCTTTCAGTCCCAATGGCACCAAAGTTATCACCGGCAGTTTTGATCAAACGGCTATCATATGGGATGTGGCTAGTGGCCGAGTTTTGCGTACCCTTAGTGGGCACACTGACACTGTGAGCAGCGTGGCCTTCAGTCCTGATGGCACCAAAGTCGCTACTGCAAGTAGGGATTTCAGCGCTATCCTATGGGATGTGAGTAGTGGTCAAGCTTTGCATACCCTCAGCGGACACACCAGTGTTCTGACCAGTGTCGCCTTCAGTCCCGATGGCACCAAAGTCGTAACCGGCAGTTGGGATAACACTGCCATTATATGGGATGTGAATAGTGGTCAAGCCCTGCGTACCCTCAGCGGGCACACAGACTGGGTGAGCAGCGTGGCCTTCAGTCCCGATGGCACCAAGGTTGTCACCGGCAGTGCTGACAAAACCGCCATCATCTGGGACACAGACTATCACGACTTCATCACTTACGCCTGTGAGCAAATTGCCCACCTTCGCGACTTCACATCTAACGAACGCTTCCACTTTGGTATCCACGACAACGAGCCAACCTGCCCGCAGTTCGCTGTTTCCGTCACTCCTACTCCCACCTCAACCCCAAGCTGAAACCTTCTCAGGGCGCATCCCTGCCCCTCTTGTAACTTGCGACTTGAAACTATGAACTACGTTTACTTTTGGTTTGTGGGCAAACCAATCACTAACCATCTACCAACCACTTTAACAATCATGCTCCCTCAAAATGGTTAGCGCCACCATCGTCAAAGAGTTACAAAATGTTCTTCCAAAATGTAACCCATTCCATGCCTACCTGTTATATGATTTTCGTAGGGACGAGATTATATCCCGTCCGGGCCACTTAACATCTAACTAACTTGGCAAATCGAGCACAAAATTGCCTTTTGCCATTGCCGACGCTTGTCGTGCTGCCAGTTTTGCCACTTCTCCCTCAAAAATAAGTCCAGATTGGCAAAGTTGGCGGCGACAATCCTCTCATCAAAATCGCCGCGATTTCAGCCGAGCCATCCGCCGAATCTGCACAAGAATCGCCAAATTTGCCAGATGTCACCGACGACATTGACGACTCTGACGACATGAGCGAGAAACGATTTATTTTATTCGCAGTTTTCGCAGCATTTGCGGTATTTCGCATTTTGATTAGGGACTAAATACTAAGCGCAATTTCTCGCGAAGGTTTTCCAATCGAGGCCGAGGATTTGGTCAGCCAAGCCCACCCGTAGGATGCCATCCGCGCCGAAGTCACTGGTCGCCATTGCATGGCAGAGCGGAGAAAAATGCAAATCCCCAGCCAGAAAAAATCGGTTCGCCAACAGCATCCCGTTTTGGATAAGAATGGCGAATTCAGTATCGCTAAGCAAGGGATGCAAAGACCTCACGGGCAGCATCATCCAAAGGGTGAAATGCCATAATGCAAGGATACATGTGGCTACAGACCGAAATACGAATATGCTGGAGTTGAACCGGCAACCATTCGTCCGTCGCAGCATTTCTCCCCAGAAGCAGCTTTGATGGGACATCATGCTGATCAAATAGTGAAGGCGTTCGTTCCCAATACTGACGAAAATCAGCGACGGCACAAAACTGTTTGACCAATTCTTGATACCACGGTTCAAATTGGTACAAAACGTTACTTTGCTTAAAGAGTTGAATGGCGCGACATACCCCAGCTTGCCAAGCTTTGACGGCCTGATCATTGAAGGTCGAACGTTCCCGGATCGGCAAGTCCTCTCGAAATAAGATGGGGAGGAAATAGCGTTGTGTTGGTGGAAGCGCCATGAGTGGAGGAAACGCAAAGAATCGCTGGAAAGGTTCGTTGATCGCTTCGATTGCCAGTGTGTGCGTCACAAGCATGGCTGGATAGGGGACTGTTTCCATCAACTGTCTAGCCTGTTCTAATGTGCGCCTTAGCGCGTCTCCTTCCAATTCGAGGCTTTCAGGGAGATAACGAGCAGCCAAGAGCAAGTTGTTGCGGCTTTCAAGGCTACATTCGAGATAATCAGCGATCCGCATCAACGTCTGGCGGCTGGGAATCCGCTGCGAGCGCCCAACCAGCAAATTTTTATAGGTGGGACAGGCTTCATCGGTCAACTCTTGCTGAGTAAAGCGTTTGAGGAATGGATGAGGACAGTCCCTTACCTCCTCTTGCCGGATGTTCCGCAGTGTTTCAATCTCGACAAGGACATCATGCAGCACATCTGGCGTGTGAGAAGCGTTAGGTTCAATGTTCATCAACCCTCTCTCGTGCTGTTGGAACTGGGAGAGACTCGATCCGCGAACAGGCGGGACGATCTCTTGCCAATCCAAGTGTAGTTTTACACTCGGTACAACATATTTCCCCAAGTATACTCTTCCCTGTGGGCAGAAAATGGCCCAATGAGCGAGAGCTGTTCTTGCGAGAAGGACAAGCTCACGTTCATGCGGTTTCAGGCATCGAGTGCAAATAAATATAAGCGGTGATCGACGTGGAAAACAATAGCGCATTACTGATTA